>DASZMG010000170.1:0-42577 GCA_035551975.1 Candidatus Acidiferrales bacterium
AGGCTCGCAGGCAACAGTAAATTTTGCTCTGGAAGGTAGGTGCGGAATGTTTTTGCCATGTTCGAAAAACTGGCACACTCTCCGGCTCATGTTCAAGCAAATTCAGCGCAACAGAAGGCAATTCTCAGACACACTCCTAGAAGCTTTCAACGTTATCGGCTACGCGATAAGCGCGAAGCCAGCTTCAATAAAGAACTATCGGGATGAATTCGATCCGTTATTTCCAAACCGCCGCAAGGGCTGGCATAACCGAAAAACTCGGGCCTACTGCTTGGAGATCTTTCAGGAGTACAAAACCCTCGACTTCGAGTCTTTCACGGGCCTGATAGAGTCATTCGTGGACTACGACGAGAATATCTGGAGCGGAATTCGTGCCCGAAAGACGATTACGAAGAAAGAATCATCTTTTGCACAGCGCTTAATCACGGGGCTAGCGGCCGAACAGTACTTCGAGAGGGTGCTTCCAACACTCCCACAGTTTTTGGCCTATTCCATGCAGAATACAACACGTCTGGGCTGCGGATATGACTTCCGACTGCACCTAAGCGCTGCATCCGACTTTTTGGCGTTTGAGGTAAAGGGACTGAAGCAAAAGATCGGCGGCCTTTCTCTCACGCCAAAGGAGTACGAAGCCGCCGCCGAATTGAAAGATCGTTTTTTTCTTTTCGTGGTGAAGAATTTCCAAGAATCGCCGTACCACGAAATCTTCCAAAACCCGCTTGCCAGCAAATTGCGCTTTATAAGAAAAGAACGTGTATCGATTTATCTGCCCTGGGAAACCAGAGTTTAGCTCGGAGGGAACAATGGCTGCGAAAAGACCATGTCGACGTCCGGCACTTCCCCACGACGTTGTTAAATCGCGTGCGGGTCTTGTTCCGGAAAGCGACTACATCCTGATAGAGAAGTGTCAACAGAATCGAAATCTAGCCTTCATCGCGCGTTTGCTGAATAAGTACACGACAATCTTTCACTACGAGGCTGAGGAGAATTCTCTCGAAAATCTCATCGCCTACTTAAGGCTTTACTGCGATAGCAAGGGATACGAGTTCGACAAAATTATCGCCACCTCACACGAAATGTATTTCGATGGGCTGGACCTAAAGCAAACATACAATTGACTTTGCTCACGGGGGAAATCGATCCCAAAGCCAATGATCACAAAACAAAAAACGGATCCGCTTTCGCAGATCCGTTTCGTCGCGCCGTACTAACTCTGAGAAATTTACCGGTAGTTCGCCGCTTGCAGCTCGAACATCTGCGCGTAGCGTCCGCTCGTGGCCACCAGCTCGTCGTGCTGTCCCTGCTCGGCGATGCGTCCATTTTCCAGCACCAGGATGCGGTCTGCCATGCGTACCGTCGAGAACCGGTGCGAGATCAGGAACGACATTTTGCCCTTGGTCAGCTCCGCGAATCGCTCGAAAACTTCGTGTTCCGAGCGTGCGTCGAGCGCCGCCGTCGGCTCGTCCAGGATCAGCACTTGCGCGTCGCGCAGGTACGCACGGGCCAGCGCCATCTTCTGCCATTCACCGCCCGACAAATCCACGCTGCCTTCGAACCGGCATCCCAGCGCCTGGTCGTAGCCGTTGGGCAGCTTGCGGATCACATTTTCCGCCAGGCTCTTCTTCGCGGCTGACCGAATCCGGAACGTGTTGTGCCCGTCTTCGATCTGACCCACCGCGATATTTTCCGCCGCAGTCATTTCGTAGCGCGTGAAGTCCTGGAAGATCACGCCGATTTCCCGCCGCAGATCGTCCAGGTCGTAGTCGCGCAAGTCCACACCATCCAGCAGGATTTGCCCCGCCGTCGGGTCGTACAACCGCGTGATTAGCTTCACGATAGTGGTCTTGCCTTGTCCGTTCTCGCCTACCAGCGCGATGCGCGAGTTCGGCTCAATCGTAAAGCTCACGTTGTTCAGTACCAGCCGCGGATTACCCGGATAGTGAAACGAAACGTTTTTGAATTCGAATCCCTTTCGGATCGGCTTCGGAACTGCCAGCGCTCCCGGCTTCGATGCAATCTTTGGTTGCACCGCGAAAAATTCCACCAGGTCGTTCATGTACAGGGCCTGGTCGGCCACGATCGAGAATGTCGAGAAGAATTGTTGGATGTTCGAGCTCGCGCCCGCAATTGCTCCCACGATGATGGTCATCATGCCCAGCGTCAGTGCGCCAGCCACGGTGCGGTAGATCACAAATCCATAGGTGCCGTAATAGCCCAGCGTACCGAGCATGGTCAGCAGCGCGCCGTAGAACAGCTTCTTCTGCGCCAGCCCCAGGTTCTGTTCGTGCAGCGTGTCCGAGAGATCGGTGTAGCGCCGGATGATAAACGGTCCCAGTCCGAAGAGCTTCAGCTCTTTCGCGCTGTCGCGGCTGCCGCCCAGTTGACGCAGATACTCCATTTCGCGGCGTGCCTTGGTCTGCCGGAAATTCAGTGAATAGCCCATGAAAGCGAAGTGCGTCTCGCCCATGAACGCCGGCACCACACAGATGAACAGCGCCACCAGGATCCACGGCGAGAACATCAGGATGCTGGCCGCCAAGCTGGCCGCCGTCACGCCCTGCTGAAAGAGTCGCCCCGCCGCCTGGATCATCACCAGCCGGTCGGTGCCTTGCACACGCGCGCGCTCCATCTTGTCGTAGAAAACGGGATCTTCATACGAAGTCAGGTCCAGCTTCGCCGCGTGCTCCACGATGCGCGTGCTGATGTGCCGCGTAAACTTGTCCGCCAGCACCGTGTCGTAAAAGTCGAGCACACGCACCAGAATCGTGGAAAGGCAGGCCAGCGCAAATTCGGCTATCACCAGCCACCAGAAATAGTGTGGCAGCGCCCCTTCATGCGCCGTGTACTTGTGAATGCTCTCGATGATCGTGCCGGTTACCGCCAACATCGCCAGCGGCAATAGTGACGCGATGAATCTCGCCCCCAGGCTCGCCACCACAATGCGGGGCGCGGCGTCCCACACCATCTTGAACAGCATCGGTGTATGTGTTCGCAGCGCGGCCATGCGGTCGCGCCATTTAGGTGCAGGTAAAGGTTCCGCGGGAACTTCGTTTGCAGCGTCTTGAGTCTTTCCGACGATAACGGCTTTGGCTGACATTGTCCTTGGGTCCTATGAATTGCGATCGAGCGGCAGGTGGCTGGGAATGAGGCCCAGCCGCGCCGACGAAGTGCGCACGATGTGCGACTGTGGATGGTTAGCAACGGCAAAAGCCTTCGCTTTCCCCCGTTGCCCGGGTGCTGTTCCGAGTTTGCTTTTCTCAACCACGCTCGGCCTAAGTGCACGTGTCGTACCATTCGAAATATGCCGCAACCTACTGTAAATAAATGGCCTAGCGATTCGAAGCCGCCATCGTCACCACGTGTTTTTTGCGGGGTTCACGCAAGAACTATCCGGCTCGATACACTGCAATGCATTGTGAAACTTGAACTTGCTGGCGGCTCGAACTAAGGCTCTTACCTGAGGTGCCTGCTCTCAGTCATGGACTTACCCCGCGCTTCGTGATATCAGAAATGATCACCTGGAGGTGCCCGATGCGTGCCCGCGCCGCTATCCTGACGTCTATCTCGCTCGCTCTTGCCGTCTTCACCGTCACCATCGCGCGCTTTGACATCGCCAGCGCCGCTGCCGCTCCTAGCAAAGCTGCCGCCGGAAAAGACGTCTCCAACAACGACGACTTCCAACGCTCCGCCCGCGCCGACTCTTACACACTCATGGCCGCGAGCGGCCCCTTGCGTGGTGAAAACGTTTACTTTTACAAATGCTGGATGTGCCACAACAAGTACGCCAAGGGTGGTCCGTACCTGAAAGATCTTTTCCAGCAGGAAAATCTCGTCAATGGCGAGCCGGTCAGCGAAGACAGCGTCACGCAATTTATTAAAGAAGGTGCCGCCGGCATGCCTTCCTTCAAAACTACTCTCTCCGACTCCGAAGTCGCAGACGTCGTCTCCTACATCAAGCAGGGCAAGTGCTGCGTCGAAGGCGAAGAGCTCCCGAAAAATCCCTGGTACCGCGCCGAAGAACATCCCTGGCCCGTGCAATCCACTCTGCATGGCGGCGCTACCGGCATCGTCAAGATTACCAGCGGCGACTCACCTGAAGGCATTGGCGTACAGTTGATCGCGCCTAATGGCATCCGCACCACCGTCTACAGCAACGGTGAAGGCAAATTCGAATTTCCCTCTATGAAGGCCGGCAATTACACGCTGCGTATTCCCACACCGCTACTCTTCAAACCCTATGTCCGCGAATCCGTTGCTATCAATGGCGCGACTAAGCTCGACGATATCGTTCTCGACCGCGTCTCCAAGTCCGACGCGCTCCCCGCCGTGCCCGAAATTCAGTCCCAGCTCAGCAGCGACGAACTTCTCTTCAATGTTCCCGGCACCGCCGAGGAGAAATCAGTTTTCCAGAAGAACTGCTCCTCCTGCCATTCCTGGCAACAGATCTTCCGCAACCATTATGACCAGCGCAGTTGGACCGCCATCGTCGACCGCATGACACATTTCTCCGGCACTTCGCTCGTCGTCCGCGTGAAACTTCCAACTCCCGGCGAAGGCGGCTATACCCGTCCGGACGCCACCAGCGAGGAAGAAGTACACACCATCATCAACTGGCTCTCCCGCGTCCGCGGCCCCGACTCAAAAGATGAGAACTATCGCACCTTTCCGCGTCCGGAAGGCGAATCGACCAAAGTCATCGTCACCGAGTACGAATTGCCGCAGTACCTGCTCCAGCTTCATGACGCTCAGGGCGATGCCCAGGGCAACATCTGGTTCAGCAGCCACAAGTCCCGTTGGGTCGGCAAGCTCGATCCGAAGACCGGCATCGTCAAGGAATATGCCATGCCGCTAACGCCGGGAGCCATGCCTGGTACCCACGCGCTGCACATCGATCAGAAAGGGATCGTCTGGTTCTCCGAGAACTGGGGACACAATCTCGACCGCCTCGATCCCGCTACCGGCCACGTCACTCAGGTGAAGATCGAGTCACCCGTGCCGCTCAACGCCCCCGGCTTCGGCAATTTCGCCATGACAAATGACGGCTACGTTTGGGACAGCCGCGATAGCAAAGTCCGCAAGATCGACTCCGAGACGGGCAAGATCGTCAAGGAATGGCCGCTGCAGCTTAGCTTCAGCTACGATTCGCTCATCTCCGCCGACCAGAAATATTGGGCTGGCGGCAGCCTTCCTGCCTGGGGCAATACCGCGGAGCGTCTCGACATTGCCACCGGCCAGATGATCAACGCCAATACCGGCGACCACATGGCCACCGCCAAGCGCGGCGGATTCGCTCCCGATGACAATGCCTGGTTCGGCGGCGGTGCCGGCTCTTTGGTCGAGCTCGACGCTAAGGCTGGCCGCATCAAGGAATTTTGGCCGCCCACTCCGCCCAATCCGCTCACCGATTTCTACGAAGCCATGCCGGACAAAAATGGCGAGGTCTGGGCCGGCGTGCTTCACGGCCGCAACATGGTGCGCCTGAATCCCAAGACCGAATCGTGGAGAGTCTACGAGATGCCCGAGCCTTTCTCGTATGATCGCCGCACTTGGATCGACTCATCCACCAATCCAGTCACCGTCTGGTACGTCGACTACAACGGCTATCTCGTCCGGGTGCAGCCGCGCGACTAGCTGCCCCAACCGCGCACATATCGGATCCCGTTAGCGCGCGTTGGCTTTGAAAAATTCGAACTCGGAGAATTACGCATGGACGTGCAGGATTTTCGGCTTCTCTACGACTTCAACGCCTGGGCCAATCATCGCATTCTGGACGCCTGTGCTCCGCTCACCGATGAGCAATTTACGCGCGACCTCGGCAACAGTTTCCCTTCCGTTCGCGACACGCTGTGCCACATCTCCGGCGCGGAATGGATCTGGCTTGAGCGCTGGCATGGTCGCGCGCCCAGCTCGATCCCCAGCCCCACCGATCGTCCAAATCTTGACTCCGTGCGCCAGCGCTGGTCGGAAATCGAACGCGACCTGCTCGATTACATCGCTTCGATCACTACCAAGGACATTCAGCGCGTGGTCAGTTTCAAAACACTCGCCGGTGCTCCTTATTCACAGCCGCTTTGGCAATGTCTGCAGCACGTCGCCAATCACAGCACCTATCATCGCGGGCAGGTCACTACCATCCTGCGCCAGCTCGGCGCCAAGGGCGTCAGCACCGATATGATCGCCTTCTACCGCGAAATGAACGCGCGTCAGCCTGTCGCATGAAAGTCGCAATCCCTGTTTCGCTCACGCTGGAAATTTGCTCCTGAACGCCCGCTGAATGGAAATCATTCACACCGTTAGCTGGATGAACCAGGTCGCCCACGAGGCCCGCCTGAAAGAACACGTTCTCGGACTCGTCCCCACCATGGGCGCGCTTCACGAAGGCCACATCTCGCTGATTCGCGAAGCGCACAAGCAATGCTCGCCCGTGGCCGTCTCCATCTTCGTAAACCCCAAACAATTCGGTCCGTCCGAGGATTTCAAAAAGTATCCCCGCACTTTCGATGCCGATCGCAAAGCGCTCGAAGAGCTCGGCGTGGACTACCTGTTCGCGCCCTCGCCCGAAGAGATCTACCCAAAGGATTTTCGCACCTCGGTGATTGTCGAAGGTCTCAGCGATCGCCTCGAAGGCAAATCCCGACCCGGCCATTTTCGCGGCGTCACAACCGTAGTGTTAAAACTTTTCGAAATCGTCCAGCCGCGCTTGGCCTTTTTCGGCCGCAAGGACGCACAGCAGGTCCTCATCCTCCAACAAATGGCGCGCGACTTGAACCTCGACGCGGAAATCGTCGTCTGCCCCATCGTTCGCGAGCCCGACGGCCTCGCGCTTTCGTCTCGGAATGTCTATTTGAAAGACGCCGACCGTCAGGCCGCCACCGTGCTGCACCGCTCGCTGCAAGCCGCGGCGCAGGAAATTTGCGCAGGCGAACGCAACCCCGCCGTCATCCTGGCGACGCTTCGCAAGGTAATCGCTACCGAGCCGCGAGTGGAGTTGGATTATGCGGAAATTGCTGATGCGGAATCGCTGGAACCGCTGATGACGCTCGCTCGTCCCGCCTATTTGCTGCTCGCTGCGCGCGTCGGTGGCACGCGCCTCATCGACAACGCCTTCATCGCGCCCGATGGCGACGGCGGCTTCACCGTCTCGATCTAATCGGCGCTTTTCGCCTGGTGCGCCGCTTGCACTGCCGCTAGCACTTCCGCGGCGTGGCCCTTGCTCGAAGCCTTGTCCCAG
This sequence comes from Candidatus Acidiferrales bacterium, assembly GCA_035551975.1. Lineage (GTDB taxonomy): Bacteria > Acidobacteriota > Terriglobia > Acidiferrales > UBA7541 > Palsa-295. The sequence goes on from DASZMG010000170.1 coordinate 7,232, forward strand.
ATCTTGCGGATTTTTCCATCCGCCCCGATCCAGTAGGTCATGCGCACGATTCCTAGGTACGATTTTCCCAGGAACAATTTCATGCGCCGCGCGCCGAATGGCTCAATCACGTTGAATTCCGGGTCGGACAGCAGCGGAAAGTTCAATTTCTGCTTCACCTTGAACTTCGCCTGCGCCTCCACCGAATCCGCGCTGCACCCGATCACCGCCGTATTCAACGCCGTGAAATCCTTCATTGCGTCACGAAACTCGGACGCTTCACTCGTTCAACCGGGTGTGTTGGCCTTCGGGAAAAAATATAGGATGAAATCTTTGCCGCGGTAGTCGGATGAGGACACCACCCGCCCATCGTCCGCCGTCGCCTGAAATTCTGGTGCTTTGTCGCCTTCTTTGAGCATAATCTCGGCCCACCACAACCGCCCTTTGGCTTGATAAAGAATTACCACATGTAGTTGTTACGTGTAGATGATGAACTGGGTGCTTAGGATTCCGAAAGCACCCGCTTGAGCACTTCGTTCACGAGCTGGGGATTTGCCTGGCCGCGCGTCTCGCGCATCACCTGGCCCACAAAAAATTTGAACACGCCTTCGTTCCCGCTTTTATATTTCCCCACATTGTCGGGACTCTTCGCCACCACCGCCCGCGCGATCGTCTCAATCGCGCCGGTATCGCTGATTTGCGCCAGCCCTTCCGCCGCAATAATATCCGACGCGCTTTTGCCCGTCTCAAACATTGCCGCAAACACTTTCTTCCCGCTCGCCGCGGTGATCTTCCCGCTCTCCACCTGCTTCAGCAGATCCGCCAGCGCAGCAGGCGCCACCGGGCATTCCGTAATTTCTTTCCCCAAGTCATTCAGCCGCCGCAGCAGTTCCACCGCAATCCAGTTTGCCGCCGCCTTTGCAGGCGCTCCTGCCTTCACTGCCGCTTCGAAATAATCCGCCAGCGCTTTCGTGCCGGTCAGCACGCCCGCATCATACGGAGTAATCGCATAGCCGCTGGTGAACCGCTCCACTTTCGCCGCCGGCAATTCTGGCATGGCGTCGCTCACTTCCGCGACGATGGGCTCCAGCACTGCTACCGGGAGCAGGTCCGGATCGGGGAAATAGCGATAATCGTGCGCGAATTCCTTTGACCGCATCGGCTCAGTACGCCCCGCATTCACGTTCCACAGCCGCGTTTCCTGCACTACTTTCCCGCCCGATTCGATCAGCCCGATTTGCCGTTCGATCTCATACTCCAGCGCGTGCGAAAGATACCGGAATGAATTCAGGTTCTTCACTTCCGCTTTCGTCCCGAATTTCGGCGCGCCCTTCAGCCGCACGCTGACGTTCGCATCGCACCGCAGCGACCCTTCTTCCATGTTGCAGTCGCTCACTTCGGTGTATTCCAGTATCTGCTTCAGCGTATTCAAATACGCGTACGCTTCTGCCGGCGTGCGCAGGTCCGGTTCCGACACAATTTCGATCAGCGGCACTCCGCAGCGGTTGAAATCGATGTAGCTCCACTTGTCCGAGTCAAGAAAACCCTCGTGCAGGCTCTTGCCCGCATCATCTTCCATGTGCAGGCGCGTGATCCCAATCGTCTTCGTTTCGCCCTCGACCACAATTCCCAGCATTCCGTCGGTCGCCAGCGGCAATTCATACATGGAAATCTGGTAGCCCTTGGGCAGGTCGGGATAAAAATAATTTTTGCGCGCGAAACGCGACCGCTCCTGAATCTTCAGGTTCAGCGCCAGAGACGCTCGCAGCGCCAGTTGCAGCGCCTTCTTGTTCAGCACCGGCAGCGCCCCCGGCAATCCCAGGCATACCGGACACGTATTCGAATTCGGCGGGTCGCCGAATTTCGTCGAGCAAGCGCAGAACGCTTTCGTCAGCGTCTCGAGCTGCGCGTGCACTTCCAGACCAATCACCGCTTCGTACCGGCTCATCACTTCCGGTGAAATTTGCAGCGCTTCTGTGGTGGTGCGGTTCATAGCATGATCCGGTTCATCGCGCTGTTGCTGCATTCTTTCGATTCATCTCGGTGTCGCACGCTTTCGCTTCATCATGGTGTTGCTGTAATCTTTCGATTCATGATGTTGTCACACGCTTTCGATTCATGCAGAAGCGAAAATTATAGCATCCGCCGCCTGAATTGCGCCCCGCCCCTCGCCTCCTACCCAAAGATCAAGCCCAAATATCGTTCGGCACTCCCCGCACCACGGCACGTTGCGGGTGTCATCCCGAAGCGAGCGTTGTGTGCGATCCGATCAGGATCGCGCTGCGAGTCTCTCTTCGATTATCGTTGTCGCCCTTTGGCAATATTAAAGTCCCGCGAGCCTTCTTCCGCTCCCTCCTCTCCCTCCCCTCCCTCATTTCTCCCCTCCCCACATGTATTTCAACCCAAGCCGGTAGTTGTATCCCAGTGCTGGATACCCAATCGCCTCCTGATAGTGGCGATCGAACAAATTCACAAAATGCGCCACCGTGGAAAATCCGTGCCCTAAATCAAAGCTGTTCGAAAGATCCCACCGCACGTAACTCGGATTGCTCGTAAATCCCAGCCCCAGAAAATCGCTATCCGTCCTTCGCCCCACGTAAAATCCGGCGATGTTCCAATTCATCCGCAAGAAGTGCGCATTCGCCACCAGGTTCGCCGAATGCAGCGGACGCTCGAACAGCCGGTTGCCCGCCTCCAGCGCCGGGTCAAACGCATTCGGCGACGCCAGCACCTTGGAATCGTCGTAGCTGTAATTTCCAAAAATGCTCAGCCATCCCGTCGCTTTCACTTCGAACGATGAATTCACTCCGGCCGCTCGTGCCTTATCCGTATTGAAATAGTTGCCTCCAAACGCCGGGCAGTTCGGCGAGTCCCCTCCAAATGCAAAGCTCACAATGTCGCGGAAATCGTTATGAAAGAACGTAACCGAAAATTTCACACGATCGCTCGCGAAGAACTGATCGATGCCTGCCTCCACCGTCGCGCTCTGCTCGGGCTTCAACGCCGACCCGCAGTCCGGCGGCAGAATTTGCGGCTCCTTGATTCCCTCGCCGTACGAAGCGCGCAGCTTCGTCGCGCCGAAAACTCCGCCCCTTCGGTGCAGCGCGTACGCTGCCCCCACCCGCGGCACGGTGCGCGTGCCGAAAAATCCGTTGTCTTCCACGCGGCCACCCACAATCGCCGTCAGCCGCGCTCCAAACTGGTAGCGTGCCTCAAGATAGCCCGCTTGATTGTGCCGGCTCGCAGAGGGGCCGATCTCGTTCTCGTTTTCGTAGCCTGCTGTAAAACTTCCATTCTTGAAAAGATACGTCGACTGCAACACTCCGCCCGCACGGTTGTAGTCCGACGTAAAACTCCCGAACGGCGGCGAGTTCTCCACCAGAAAGAATCGCGACTCGAATGCCGACACCTGATTTTGCCAGTGTGGTCCCACGGAAAAATTCCACGCCAGGTTCGCATCGAAGTCGTGAATATCGCTGAACGCTCCGGGTGTCGCGCCCCCCCGCAGCAGCGTTTGCCCCGGCTGTCCCGCATCGCTGCCGTTGTTTCGCACCGTCAACCGCAGTGAATCCGTGTCCGAAAATTTGTAGCCGAAATTTCCCGACGCAGTCACGTCCCGGAAGAAATCGCCCGGCCCTTGACCGTCGGTGGAGAAATAGTCAGTCGCTCCCGAATAATCGAATTTTCCGGCCAATCCGCTCACTGCTGCGTTCCCGTGCCCGGTCCCGAACGTCCCGCCATCACCTTCCAGCGTAATCTCCGGCACGCGCGTCGTTCCACGGTGCGTAAAAATCTGAATCACGCCGTCCATTGCGTCCGAGCCATACAACGCGCTGGTCGCCCCGTGGACAATCTCGATCTTGTCGATGTTTGCCGTCGTGAAGTTCGAAAAATCAAATGCACCGCCCGGCTCGTTCGCCGGCGTTCCGTCGATCAGCACTTTCGTGTAATTTGAATTCCCCCCATCCATAAAAAACGACGTAATTCCGCCGTACGCCCCCAGCCGCGAAAAGCTCAGCCCTTCCTGCGACGCCAGCATATCCGTCAGCCAGATCTCCTGCCGCTGCTCGATCTGCTCTCTCGTGATCACATCCACCAAGTCCGGCGTGTTCGTGGCCAGCGCCGGAGACGCCGAATCGCTCACAATCACACTCTCCGAATTCCTTGCCAGCGCCAGCGGCGCTTCCCACTCGTGCATCTCGCCCGCCGTCACGTTAAACTCCTGCTCCAACCGCGCAAACGAGCGATATTCCACGCTTACCCGATACCGCCCCGCAGGCAGCGTCAACGAGAATTTCCCTTCGTTCCCGCTTTGGGCTGTTTGCGCCTCTGACTTCGACGAACCAATCGCCTGAGCCGTAATCGCGGCACCCGCGATCGCAGCTCCACTGGGATCCGTTACCGTGCCGCTGATCGTTCCGTTTGTTCTTCCACTCGTCGATGGCGAATCTTGTTGTGCGTCTAAGGTGTGGGACAAACTTCCAAACAGAAGAAAAGCAATCGCCAGAAGAAAATACAGTCTCATCGTATTCCTCCTCTCCCTCTCGCGCGGGAGTTGAAGGTTGTCCGCATGCGCGCCAATTTCTTGCACATTCGGATTGAGACTTCGCCGGTCTCCTGGCTTGGCGATTTGCCCAACTTCAGGGCTACAGCGCAGCCTTCCCGGTCTATAAAAATAACCAGTGGCTTGCCCTGCAAAAATCTCGCCTTACAGTCGCGCGGCGGCGACGGCTTTTCACCGTCTTCCCGTACACGAAGTCTCTGGTGGATTGTTTACGAAGCCGCGCGTCACAAACTCTGCGCCATCTCCGCTTGCAGCCGGGACAATGTCCCCGCTGCGAAAAAGAAATTCTCTTAAGGCCGCGTCAACTAAGCGGCCTATCTCGCTCCGCGCAGCAACACGTGCGGATGCCCGCCCTGCCTCATCTCAATCTCGAGCGGCGTGGCAAACACTTCCTCCAGCACCTCGCGCTCGTACACTTCCGCTGGCGTACCCACTCTCAGGCACTTGCCTTTGTGCAGCAGCACTACGCGATCCGCAAAATCGGCCGCCAAATCCAGCTCATGCGTCACAACCAGCACCGTCTGCCGGTTTTCTCTCACCAGCTTGCGCAGCCGCTGTAGCAATTCCACTTTCGCGCCAATGTCCAGGTGCTGCGTGGGCTCATCCAATAGCAGAAGCGAAGGCTGCTGCGACAGCGCCCGGGCCAGAATCACTCGCTGTTTTTCGCCGCCCGAAATTTCCGCCATCCACCGGTCGCGCAGCGCTTCCGCTCCCGTTTGCGACAGCGCGTTTCCCGCCGCCAGGCAATCCTCTTCGCTTTCAAACCGCAGCCGCCGCCCGTGCGGATACCTTCCCTGCAGCACGTATTCCCACACGCGCAGCGGAAACAGCAGCTCGCTTTCCTGCTGCACCAAAGCAATTTTTCGCGCACGCGTCCGCGCGCCCAGCGCACTCACGTCCTCGCCGTCCAATTTTATGCGCCCCGCCAGCGGCCGCGTCAGTCCTGCCAGCAGCCGCAGCAACGTAGATTTCCCGCTGGCATTCGGCCCCAGAATCGCCACCAGCTCGTGCGTCTGTGCTTCAAAAGTTGCCGGCCCCACCGTAAACGTCGGCGCCGACCGATGCGTCGCCGAATACGCATAGCTCACCTGCTCCGCCACCAGCCCTGTCCGCGCGCCGCTTCTGTCGCCCGCGCGTTCCTGCGCCACTGCCGGCAAATTCCCTCCCGCCGCACTCACCGCACGCCTCGACGCATCAGATAGATGAACACCGGCGCTCCGGCAATCGCCGTCATCGCGCCCACCGGCAATTCCGTAGGAGCCACAATGGTGCGCGCCAGCAAATCCGCCAGCACCACAATAATCGCCCCGCCGATCGCCGACGTCGGTATCAGCAGCCGGTAATCGTTGCCGAAGAGCATCCGCATCACGTGCGGCGTCAGCAAGCCCACATACCCAATCGCCCCGCTCAGCGACACTGCCAGCCCGGTCAGTAACGACGCTCCTACGTACACCACAATTTTCACCCGGCTCACATTCACGCCCAGGTGCCGCGCTTCCTGCTCGCCCGTCAGAATCAAATTTAGATCCGACGACGTCGTGTAGATCGATCCCGCCCCAATCAGCAGCAATAGATACAGCCACTTCAGATCCACCGCCGGCGCGGACGATAGATCGCCCATCAGCCAGAACGCCATTCCGCGTAGGTCGCGCCCGCTCATCGTGGTCATCAAAAACATGATCACCGCCGACAAAAACGACGCCGAAATAATTCCCGCCAGCAGCAGCGTCGAAGTATCGAGCTTCCCGCCGCGCCGCCCTAGAAAATAAACCGCCGTAATTGTCGCCGCAGCACCTACGAACGCGCCCACCTGAATCATCCCCGGCGTGAACGGCGCCGCAATCAAGCTGATGATCGCGCCCAGCGCCGCCCCGCTCGACACGCCCAGCACATACGGATCGGCCAGCGGATTTCGCAGCAGCGCCTGAAATCCCGCGCCGGATGTCGACAGCGCAGCGCCCACCAGAATGCCCAACGCAATCCGCGGCAGCCGCAACCCAAACACCACCAGCCAGAATTCAGACGGGATCTGCTCGCGCCTTCCCAGCGCCCCGTTCACCAGCGTGGCCACAATCTCGCGCACCGAAATCGGATACGCGCCCATCCGCAGCGACACCACCACCACAACGAATAAAACTCCCAGCAGCAGCATGCAGATTCCGAACACGCGTCGCGGCGTCAGCGGGCGCAAGCAGCAGGCTCCTCTCGGCAATCGCGCATGTCGCCTGCTCGCTGCGAATTCCTCACTCCTGGCGCGGATTCCTCGTCGCTCGAAAACGCTTCCGGATGCACGTCTCGCGCCAGCTCTTCGATCGCATCCACCAAACCCACCGAAGGTCGCGCGATCTCATCCGAAATATTCACCACGTGCCCCATTTCCACCGCGTGCAATCCTCTCCACGCTTCGCCCTTGCGCAATCGAGCCAGCAATTCGCCTGAATCCCCGGAATGGTTACTGGTGAACACGATATAGTCCGGCTGCAGCCGCACCACTTCCTCGAAGCTGATTTGCGGCCAGTTCTGGTCCGCCTGTATCACTGACTCTGCTCCTGCGAATCGCAGCGCGTCCGCGATAAAGGTATTTTGCCCGATGGTGATCAGCGGATCCTCCCACACCACGAACAGCACGTGCGCCAGCGGCAAATCCGCCAACTTCTCCCCTAGCGCATCGAGACGCATCTGCAGCCGCCCCACCAGTTCCTGTCCCTGCACGCTCGCTTGCAGCACATTCGCCACATCGGTGATCGACTTCAGCACCCCACGCACATTGTGCGGATCGGTGGTGTACACCGCAATTCCCAATCTCGCCAGTGCGTCCGCGGTTTCGGGCCGATTAATCGAAGTCGACGCCAGCACCACATCCGGGCGCAGCGCCGCAATAGCTTCCAGGCTCGGCGTCTTCGGTGACCCCACGTGCGGCTTTAGCTTCGCCGCTGCCGGTGTATCGCAGAAATTCGTATCGCCCACGAGCTTATCGTCCAGCCCCAGCGCGTAAATCGTCTCAGTCAAATCCGGCGACAGCGACACAATGCGATTCACTTTCGCCGGGACCTCCACACGCCGCCCCACTTCATCCACCACACGAGCGCCTCTTGTTGCTTTTCCTGTCCCATTCATTCTCTCGCTGGCGGAAGCGCAGTCCCACACACCTGCCAGCGTCAGTGCCACCAGGAGTACTCCTGCCCATCGGCTCGTGCCAATCGCTATTGATCTTGAATTTCGCGTCAGCACCAACAAATCTCCGAATAGCCCGCAAAATAAAAAAGCCTCGCGGATAGACGAGGCTTAACCGCCGTTACCCTTTCTCGCGAAGAGCACTAGCTTCACCAGCTTCGGGATCGTCCTGACTTTCGGCCTTCTCGCGCCCAGCTTCAGGCTAAGCTTCTCAGGCGCCTCACTCAGCGCCGGCCGATTACAGTGGCGGGACCGTGGCCGATTTTCACGGCCTTCCAATTTCCCCGAACCAGCTCAATTTTTCATCGCAAGTGTATGCCGCGTGTATCGCGGTGTCAAATAAAGGACAGATGTGAGGCAGGTCTAGCGGTTCTTCCACTTCGGCGCGCGCTTCTCTACCAGCGCCCGCAAACCTTCCTGCGAATCTTCCAGATCGGCCAGCTCATTGAGGAACACCTTCATTGAATTGCGCACGCCTTCGCGCAGCGGCTGCCCCAGGCTTCCCATAATCGCTTTTTTCGCCATGGTCAGCACCGGCCCGGACTGCGCCGTCACTTTAGCGATCACTTCGTTCACTTTGTTCTGTAGCTCGTCCTGCGACACCACCCAGTTCACCAATCCCAGGTCGCGCGCACGCTCCGCCGTCATCGTTTCGCCCGTGAGCACCGCTTCGAGCGCCAGCTTCGGTCCCACGATATAAGGAAGAATCGCCGCGGCCAGCGGAGGAAACACCCCTAGCTTGATTTCCGGTTGCGCGAAGCGCGCGCGATGCGTCGCGATCACCAGGTCTCCCAGCGCCGCCAGCTCCGCACCGCCTCCGAACGCCGGCCCGTTCACCACCACCAGCACGGGTTTCGATGTGTCCAGCATCGCGCTGAACGCGCTGTGAAACGCGTCGAGCAACTGAAACACGCGCCGCTGCGTGTATTCGCCCAGCTCGATCCCGCCGCAAAATGCCTTCGCCGCCGAATCCACCACGATTAGCTTGATATCATGCTGCTCGCTCACCGAGTTGATTCCCGTAGTCAGTTCCGCCAGCATCCGCTCGTTCAGCAAATTGTGCTCGGGACGGTCCAGCGTCAGGTACACCACTTCGCCATCGCGGCGAAACTTGACGAACTGGAAATCCTCGACCTTCGGCGCCAGATACGCGAGCGTGTCCAGCACGTCGATGGATGGGCCTTCTCTGTGGCCGTCGTTTAGCATGAATTGCTCCGATAGCTCAGGTTAAAACCTTTCCGCGCCTCCGCCAACATGCATCGCAGCGCCATACATCCAATCCGCCAATCTCCTACTCGCCCCGCAGTCTCGCCCGCATCACACTGCTTCACCTGACGGCGTCCCCTCTCGAGTCGGGTGCCGCACCCATCGCGCCCTCGCACTTCTCACTCGCCACCACTTCCGGTATTCTGCTGAACCTATGCTAGATCTCGCCTACGTACGCGATCACCTCGATGTGATCGAAAAAATGGCCCGCGACCGCGGCGGCAAAATCGACCTCGACTATTTCCAATCCCTCGATGCCGAACGCCGCCAGCTCATCACCGAGAACGAGCGCCTCAAAGCCGAGCGCAACAAGGCCAGCGACGAAATCGCCCGCCTGAAAAAATCCGGTCAGGACGCCAGCTCCATCCTCGCCCGCATGAAAGAAGTTTCCGAGCAGATCAAGCGCGACGACGAGCGCGTCGCCCAGCTCGACGAATCCTTGAAGCAGTTTCTGCTCACCGTCCCCAATATTCCGCATTCAAGCGTCCCCGTCGGACACAGCTCCGCCGACAACATCGAAGTTCGCCGCTGGGGCACTTCGCCGAATTTCGCCTTCGCCCCGAAGCCGCATTGGGATCTCGGCGAAGGCGCCGGCATCCTCGACTTCGCCTCCGCCATCAAAATCACCGGCGCGCGCTTTGCCGTTTATAAAGGCCTCGGCGCACGCCTCGAACGCGCCATCGCCAACTTTTTCCTCGACATGCACACGCGCGAGCACGGCTACACCGAAATCTTACCGCCTTTCATCGTCAACACTGCTTCGCTCACCGGTGTCGGCCAGCTCCCGAAATTCGCGGCGGACATGTTTCACCTTGAAGGCACCGATTTCTGGCTCACACCCACCGCAGAAGTCGAGCTCACCAGCCTTCATCGCGACGACACTCTCGATGCCGACGCCCTCCCCGAAAAAGTCTGCGCCTGGACCGCTTGCTTTCGCTCTGAAGCCGGCGCCGCCGGCAAGGACACGCGCGGCATCAAGCGCCAGCACCAGTTCCAAAAGGTCGAGATGTTCAAGTTCACCCGCCCGGAGCAAAGCTACGACGAGCTCGAATCGCTCGTCGGCAACGCAGAAGCTGTGCTTCAGCGCCTCGGCCTGCACTACCGCGTCGTTCTGCTCTGCACCGGCGACATGGGCTTCGCCTCATCCAAAACCTACGACATTGAGGTCTGGCTTCCCTCTTCGAACGAATTCATGGAGATTTCTTCCTGCTCCAACACCGAAGCCTTTCAGGCGCGCCGCTCCGGTATTCGCTATAAGCCCAAACGTGGCAAAAGCGAATTCGTGCACACGTTGAACGGTTCAGGACTTGCGGTGGGCAGAACTTGGATTGCTATCGTGGAAAATTATCAGCAGGCCGATGGATCGATCGTGATTCCCGAAGCGCTGCGCCCCTACATGGGCGCGGACAAAATCCCCTCCCTCTCCTCTAAATAGGTTATCGGATGATTCGCGCGTCCCGCAACTCATCGCGCCCTCTGCGATGAGTGCGCGCCTCGGGTTCATTTCACGCCGTGAGCATAGTAGCGCCTTCCTGCAATGGCGTGTCATCCCGAGCGAGCGTAGAGGATGACCGAAGGTCGCCCGCGCTGCGACGAGGGATCTCTCTTCGCTTTTGATTGTGGTGTTTTGCCTTAAGTTTGTCATCCCGAGCGCAGCCGCTTTCGCGACCCCTGCGGGTCGCGTTGGCGCAGTCGAGGGATCTGCATTTCCTTTTCGCTGTCGCGACGGCACTACTTTATCCCCACACACCGCTTCAGTTCAGCGGCTTCCATCATTCAGTCGGGTGTCGCACCCATCGCGCCCTTTGCGATGAGTGCGTGCCTCGCACTCCCTCACGCTTCGCACCAGATAGCGCCGTCCCCTCAGTGCGCGTGTCACCCTGAGAGGCTGTGACTTTTTTGATTTTGCGCGAAAATCGATACTGAAAAGAATCGAGTTGCGCGACAAAATTCGCGTTTCTCGGAATAACGTCACACTCTCTGAGCGCAGCGTTCAACGTGACCCGGTAAGGGGCGCGTTGCGAGTCGAAGTATCTCTCTTCGTGTGAGTGCGTCGCCGGGAACTTTCGTTTCTGTCCTGAGGCGTGTTTTGCCTCCGTTCATCCCTTCGTCGTACACTTCCTTTGTCGTCGTATCCTCACCTAGGAGACGCACTCATGGCACAGCAGAATTCCTCCGTGTGGTTTATCACCGGTTGCTCCACCGGCTTCGGCCGCGAACTTGCCAAAATCCTTCTCGACCGCGGCAACCGCGTTGTTGTCACCGCGCGCAATCCCAAGCAGATCGAAGACCTCGCCGCCGGACGCGACCAGCAGGCCCTCGCGCTCCAGCTTGACGTAACCAACCCATCTGAAATTGCCGGCGCCGTGAAAAAAGCCGAAGCAGCCTTCGGCCGGATCGATGTGCTCGTCAACAACGCCGGGTACGGGTATCTCTCTGCCGTCGAAGAAGGCGAGGACAAGGAAGTGCGCGACATTTTCGAAACCAATTTCTTCGGCCTCGCGCGTCTCACCCAGGCCGTGCTTCCCGGAATGCGCAAGCGCCGCAGCGGCACTATCGTCAATATCTCGTCAATCGGCGGCTTCGTCGGATTTCCTGGCGTCGGCTATTACAACGCCACGAAATTTGCCGTTGAAGGGCTCACTGAAGCTCTCTCGAAGGAATGCGCTCCGCTCGGCATCCGCGCCATTATTGTCGAGCCCGGGCCTTTCCGCACCGACTGGTCCGGCCGCTCGCTGAGAACTCCCCAAAATGCCATTGCCGATTACGCCGAAACTGCCGGAGTGCGCCGCCAAACCATTTCCGGCGGCAGCGGCAAGCAGGCCGGTGATCCCATTCGCGCCTGCCACGCGATGATTCAGGCGGCTGAGTCCGAAAACCCGCCGCTGCGTTTGGTGCTCGGCAAAATTGCGCTTGAGACCGCGCGCGCAAAACTCTCGCAGGTGCAAAGCGACCTCGACACCTGGCAGGAGACTACGCTCGGCGCCGATTACCCCGCGTCGCAGGCCACCGCCGCCCGCTAAGATGCCAGCAGCACTCACTCAACCGGTGCATCCCGAGCCGATGACCCGATGAGAGTCGGAGTTCTGACCGAAGCGAAGCGAAGGAGCTCTCTTCAACTCGAGGGATCTGCATTTTCTTTCGCTTGTTGTTGTCATTTCGACCGAGCGAATCTGCGACCTGGCAACTGTCGCACGAGAGGGGAGAGGAATTTCTCTCCCGGTTTCCCTCGCCGCCGGCTTCCTGAGTTGCCTGATACCATTGACCATTCGTGCTCCAAGCGCCAAATCCGCCCGTAAACCCTCGGTAACTAGTGTATAGTTTTCAAGGCGCTGCCATTTCTGAACGCCGTTCGCTCCTACTGCTGAGCCGCTTCAAATCGCACTGCGCCGAATTTTGTAAACATCTGGGAATCGAATAGAAATCGAACATGAGCAAACCAGTTCAAGTGATGAAGTTTGGCGGCACGTCCGTGGGCGACGCAGCCTGCATCACGCGCGTGGCACGCATCTTGTCTGAAGCCTCGCGCCGAGGCCCTGTTGTAGCGGTCGTCTCCGCCATGAGCGGCGTCACCAACAAATTGATTCAAGCCGCCAGCAAATCTGAAATCGGCGACACCGATGCCGCCCAAACTATTTTCGACGCCCTGCGCAAACAGCATGACGTCGCGCTGTCCGCGCTGATAAAGTCAGACACTCGCCGCGCGCAGATTGCCGCGCCGATGGCCGAGATTTTCTCAGAGGGCGAACGCCTCTGCAAAGGCACCGCGCTGCTTCGCGAACTCACCCCGCGCACGCTCGACGCGATTTCCAGCCTCGGCGAGCGCCTCTCCGCGCCCATGGTTGCGGGCGCGCTGCAGGAACTTGGCGCGCGCAGCGAAGCGGTCGAAGCCACTGAATTGATCGTCACCGATCCCTACCACGGCGGCGCCGATCCCATCATGGACAAAACGCGCCGCCAGTGCGAAGCGCGGCTTCGCCCCATGCTGCAGGAGGGCATGATTCCGGTGGTCACCGGATTCATCGGCGCCACCGTTGAAGGAGTGCTCACCACGCTGGGCCGCGGCGGCTCGGATTATTCCGCCACAATTCTTGGCGCGGCGATCAGCGCGGATGAAATCATTATCTGGACCGATGTGGACGGCGTGCTCACCGCTGATCCTCGGTTGGTTGCCGACGCGCGCACCATTCCGGAAATTTCCTATCGCGAAGCCACCGAGCTTGCTTATTTCGGCGCGAAAGTGCTGCATCCCAAAACATTGCGCGCGGTTGCCGAGCAGGGCATTCCAGTTTGGATCCGAGACAGCTTTCATCCCGAAAAGCTCGGCACCAAAATCACGCCGAAAGGCCGCAGCAATGGCGGCGGCGTGAAAGCGCTCACCGCAATCAAAGATGTGACACTCATCAGCCTTGGCGGGCCCGGCATCGTGGGTGCAGCGGACGTGGTTGGCCGCACCTTTTCCACCACTTCCGAAGTTCACGCCACCGTGCTGCTGATTTCGCAATCCTCTTCGCAGAACGATATCTGCTTCATCGTTTCCTCCGCCGACGCCAAGCGCACGGTCGAAGCTTTGCGCAAGGAATTCGCGCAGGATATCGCGCACGAGAAGGTCGAGCACATTACTGTCGACCCGAACATCGCTATCGTCGCGGTGGTTGGCGAAAACATGCGCGGCACTCCGGGCGTTGCCGGCCGTGTGTTCATCGCCCTGGGACAGGAAAACGTGAACATCATCGCTATCGCGCAAGGCTCGTCCGAGTCGAACATTTCCTTTGTGGTCTCGCAGCAGGACATGAAGCCGGCGCTGATTGCCACGCACCGCGAATTCGGGCTGGCTTCCGTTTCCGTGGCGCAAGACCAACGCGTGGCGGTTTCCTGATCATGGCCGAACGAGCTTTGCCTCTCACCGAAAAGCCCGCCGAAAAAGCGGTGCAGCGCTGCATTCTGCCCGGATGCGGCCAAAGCTATGGGATTCGCGAGCGTATCTACGTTTGCCCCGCCTGCGGCGGCCCTCTTGAAATCGAAATGCAGCAGCCCTCGGCAGGGGAACTCGCCGGCTTGCGGAAATTGTGGGAAGTGCGCGCAGGTTCGCGCGACGCCCGCGACATCAGCGGCGTCTGGCGCTACCGTGAACTTCTTCCCTTTGATGATTCCGCGCCGTTTGTCACGCTTTTCGAAGGCAACACGCCGCTTTATGACGCGCAGCGCTGCGCCGACTACTGCGGCCTGGTGAACCTGCGGTTGAAACATCAAGGTTGCAATCCGACGGGGTCATTCAAAGACACGGGCATGACCGCCGCGGTCACGCAAGCGGTTGTGCTCGGCGCGCGCGCCGCCATTTGCGCCAGCACCGGCAACACTGCCGCCAGCCTCGCGGCTTACGCGGCGCGCGCCGGTTTGCAATCAGCCATTCTCGTTCCTCACGGCCAAATTAGCCCGGCAAAGCTGGCGCAAAGTATGGATTACGGCGCCACCGTGCTCGAAATCGACGGCAATTTCGATGATTGCATGCGCCTGGTGCAGGAACTCGGCGAGGATCCCACCATTTATGTCGCCAATTCCATCAATCCGTTTCGCATCGAGGGGCAGAAAACTGTCGCCATCGAACTGATGCGCCAGTGTAACTGGCAGATTCCCGATCACGTGGTCGTTCCCGGCGGCAATATGGGCAATAGCAGTGCTCTGGCGAAGGGTTTCGAGGAAATGATGAAACTCGAATGGATCAGCGCGCTGCCAAAAATCAGCGTGATTCAGGCCGAAGGCGCGGCGCCGCTTGCGCGCCTCTTTGCTGAACTCGCTCCCCAGCAATCTCCAGCGGATACCGCGCTCCCCAACGATTTAAAGGTTGTAGAAAAGCCGCAGACGCTGGCTACCGCCATCAAAATCGGCGCCCCGGTTTCCTGGAGAAAAAGTCTACGCGCGGTGCTGCGGTCGCGAGGACAGATCATCACCGTGAGCGAGCAGGAAATCGCCGACGCAAAGGCCATGATAGGTCGCGACGGTATCGGTTGCGAACCCGCCTCAGCCACCACGGTTGCCGGAATCAAGAAGCTCGTCGCCGCGAAGCGCATCAAGCCCGAAGAAACTGTGATTGCGGTTCTCACCGGGCATGTGCTGAAAGATTCCGATTACGTGAGCAACTATCATCGCGGCACGCTTTCCATCGACACCGGTCACGGCCCGCAACCCATCGCCGGAGCGTTTCGCAACGTGCCACAGCGCGCCGCAGCCAATAAATCCGCCGTGCTGAAAATTTTAGAATCGCGAAGTTGATCATTCGCGGTAAAGTCTACGCGGAAGATTTTATCCAGCATACAAGAGCTGTCATTCTGAGCGCCGCCGCGACCCGGTGAGGATCGCCACAGGACGGACGCGAAGAATCTCTCTTCGATTTCGGGCGCAGAACCTGCGACCTGCCGTTGGGACTTTTCCATATTCGATGAGCGCTCCGCGAGAAAATGCTTTTGAAGTCCGGGTACCCGCCTCGACCGCCAATCTGGGGGCGGGTTTCGACTGCCTGGGCCTGGCGCTGGAACTTTACCTAGGCGTGCGCGCCACAGTTATTTCCAAACCCGGCAGCAGCAGCCGCGCGCGAAGCTGGGGCGTCGTCGGCACTGCGGCTCTGCCACGTTCACCTGATCAGAATTTAATTTTGCGCGCCATGAAACTCGTGGCCGAGCGCGAAGGTTTTAAATTACCGACGATCCGGCTGGCGGTGCAGAACGAAATTCCCGTTGCCGGCGGACTCGGCAGCAGCGCTGCCGCCGCCGTCGCCGGAGTCGCGCTCGGTTATCTTGTGAACGACAAGCCAATTCCGAAAGAAACGGTTCTCCGTTACGCCGCGGAACTCGAAGGCCACGCCGACAATGTCGGCGCGGCGCTGATGGGGGGATTTGTTGTGACGTTCACGCGCAGCGACGGAACCGTCGTCGCGGTGCGAAAACGCTGGCCCAAAATGATTCGTTTGATCGTGGTGACGCCGGCGACGATGCTGGAAACAAAAAAATCGCGCGGCGTACTGCCGCAAACGGTTTCGCGCGCGGATGCAGTGCACAATTTGCAGCGCACCGCCCTATTCGTCGCGGCGATCGAAGAGCGCCGCTTCGAACTTCTCTCCGACGCCATGCAGGACAAGCTGCATCAGGACGCACGAAAGGCCTTGATTCCAGGGCTTTCCGACGTACTGGCCATTCCGAAAATGCCGGGATTGCTCGGCGTCGCGTTAAGCGGAGCGGGGCCGAGCGTGATCGCGCTGGCTACGGATCGTTTTGAAGAGATCGGAAAAACAATCGCGAGCAAGTTCGAAAAACACGGAGTCGCTTCCACGGTAAGAATTTTGGAAGCTGCACAAGAAGGGCTTACTTCCACGCAAAAGTGGGTCTCGGCGCGCTGAAAATTGCGCGAAATTGCTTATTTTTTGACTTTTTGATCCTGCCGTTTTTAGCCTACAAATTTGCGCAAATTTCTGCAAAAAACTGCACTGGAAGCGCAGTTTCGGGTCAATTTCGCGCAGCGGGGTCTGTCCTCGGCGAGAAGTACATTCGTCTCTAGGGTAGAGACGGAAATACCAGCCAGCAGAGACAACTGTCTCCAGATAGCCAGAGACTTTCGTCTCTATTTTCCGGGTAAAAATTACATGGCGGGCTTGGCTGCAGCGTGTGCGGAGCCACTCGACGCGGTCAGCGCCTGGAGTCCGATGCCGAGGCGGGCGCGCTCTTCGGGAGTCATTTTGGTTTCATTGCCGAGCGGCATGTAATTCGACTTCACCGCTTGCTGTTCGATTTCCGCGGCGTGCTGTTTTATTTCGTCCATGGTGTCGAACATGATGCCTTTCGGCGCGGAGGGAATTCCGGCATGAAGCGGCGTGTCGCTGTGGCAGGGGCTGCAATGCGTGCGCACGATGCGGCGCACTTCTCTCGGCGAAACTTTTGCGCCGGCGAAATCGACCGGCGCCGGAGCGACGGCGCGCGACGCGGCGATCATGACCACGAGAAATCCGACGACGCCGACGGCGGCGTAGCTGTAGTTCACGTTGCCTCGATCTTTCTGGTTGAAAAATTCGCGGATCGGAACCGACGCGAGGCAAAGCGCGGAAAGAATCAGCCAGTTGTAGGGCACGGTGTAAAGCATGGGGTAGTGATTGCTGATCATGATCAGCAGCACGGGCAGCGTCATGTAATTGTTGTGCATGGAGCGCTGCTTGGCCGTTTGCCCATAGTGCGCCGGCGGTTTTTCGCCCTTGAGCATGATGGCCACGGTTTTTTTCTGGTTGGGGATGATGATGGCGAAAACGTTTGCGGCCATCACCGTGCCGATCATGGCGCCCACGTGGATGAAAGCGCCGCGTCCGCTGAAGATGTGGCAGAGCGCGTAGGCGGAAGCGACCAGCACGGCGGCCCAGATCAGCGCGAGCAGGCGGTCGTCGCGGCCGAGCGGAGATCTGCAAAGAACGTCGTAGACGATCCAGCCGCCGGCGATGAAGCCGAGGCCGATGACGATGGCCTGCCAGGGCTCGAGATGTCTTACGGAATCGTCGATCAGATAGAGCTTGGCGTTGAGGTAGTAGATGGTGCAGAGCAGAAGAAATCCGCTGAGGAAGGTGAGATAGGCTTCCCACTTAAACCAGTGCAGCTCCTCCGGCATTCCGGGCGGAGCGACTAAGTATTTTTTGTTGTTGTAAAAACCGCCGCCGTGGACGGCCCAGAGTTCACCGCCGACTCCGGCGGCTTTGTCTTCTTCGCGCGCGGGCGGACGCAGGGCCAGATCGAGCCAGACGAAATAGAAGGATGCGCCGATCCACATGATGCCGACCATCACGTGAAACCAGCGCAGGGCCAGGCCGATCCAGGAGGTGAAGTCTATGGCCATCTTTTGTCCCGATGCAGAGACACCCGTGCGTGCGTGGAATAAATGAAGAGAAAACTATAGCAGTGGCTAGTGGCGAGTGACTAGTGGTTACAAGAGAGCAAAGGCGCGCGAGAAAGGTGCCGCGATTGCAGCGAGGAGAAGGGATAGAGGAGCAATGCTCGCGGAAAGGTCGCCGCGAGCGGAAGGCGCTTCGCGCAGGCTTTTGGGGTTGCATTGTGTACGGCTAAGAGTGATCAGCACCGTCGACGTAAGTGTCCCTTGTGTCGGTCCCCCAAAGGTCGCAAAATCTATAGACCTGAGCTATTGCTTACATCTATAGTAGTCAACTCTGAATTTTCCCACGAACATCTAAGGAGACTCACCCAATGCCGTACAGTGCGGAAATAAGCCGGTCAAATCCAACGTGCTTCCTATTCCTAATCGATCAATCCGGCTCTATGGCTGACGCGGTTCCGAATTCCCCCAGTCGGAGGAAGGCGGATGCTCTAGCGGATGCGATTAATCGACTAATTCAGAACCTCGTAATTCGGTGTGCGAAAGAAGAAGGAGTTCGTGATTATTTTCACGCTGGAGTCATTGGATATGGTACTGCTGTTGGCCCTGCCTTCAGTGGCGCCCTCAGTGGCAAGGAGTTGGTTGCAATAAGCGAAATAGGCAACATGCCTGCACGTATAGAGGACCGAACACGGAAAATCGACGATGGTGCTGGTGGTATAGCTGAGCAGGCGATTCGATTGCCAATTTGGTTTGACCCAGTGGCGGGTGGTGGAACTCCAATGTGTCAGGCATTGGCTCTTGCGAAGGACGTCATCCAGAGATGGATTGCGCAGCACCCGAGTTCGTTCCCGCCTGTCGTTATTCAAATAACGGATGGTGAGTCTACTGATGGAGATCCTAGTAATGCGATGCGTTCTTTAAAAGAATTGTCAACTCAAGACGGCAATATTCTTCTTTTCAATATCCATATATCTAGCGATCCCGGTGCCACGCCTATTGCCTTCCCAGATTCCCCAGCACAATTGCCGAATGCCCCAGCGCGAATTTTATTCGAAGGATCGAGCGTTTTGACCGCATTCATGCGGTCGATAGCCAACGCTCAGCATGGTCTCAATCTATCCGATGGTGCGCGTGGATTTGTGTTGAATGGAGACATGGTCCTAGTGGTTCAGGCCCTTGACATCGGCACGCGACCCAGCAATCTGCGATAGTTTGGCCAACTTCGATGCGAGTGTCAGCGCAGGCCTTCTGGGCGCCAAAGCTAGGGAACCAGGTTTCCGAATACGAGGATGCTTTCGCCCCCCGTCCTCAGGTCGTGGGCAAAGTTTGGGACACATGTCGCTTCGCCATAGCTGATGGGGCGACCGAAACCTCATTTTCGGGTATTTGGGCAAAGCAATTGGTTCGAGCCTTATGCCGGGGTGCACTCGACGGCTCCCGCTTTTCCGAGGGCTTACATGCTGCTCGGGAGAGATGGTCCAGGCTGGTCGGGTGCCGACCATTACCGTGGTATGCCGAGGAAAAAATTAGAAGTGGTGCCTTTGCGGCTATTGCGGGGCTTACGCTGGCAGATTCGGACCAGAGTAAGGATCAAGGCACTTGGGAGGTTACGGCATTCGGCGACAGTTGTGTTTTCCAGATTCGGGAGGATCGGATTATTTCTGCGTTTCCTTTTGAGCAATCTGGGAATTTCAACAACTCTCCGGTACTCCTCGGGAGCACGCCGATGAAAGATGGCAGTGAGCCAACGGAACTTCCGATCCGTTGCGGCATTTGGCGCAAAGGTGACAATTTTTATCTTATGACTGACGCAATAGCTTGTTGGTTCCTAAAGGAATTGGAGGCTGGCAAAACTCCTGCGTCTGAGTTGTTTCGGCTCTCGGGCGGGACGAAGGGTTCTTTCGAACCCTGGTTGTCAGGGCTTCGCGGTTCGTGTGCTGTCAGAAACGATGATGTGACTATTCTTAAGGTTGAGATTGAAAAAGATTAAACGCAATCTATTATGGCGTGGCCTAGCCCACAGGACTACAGCGAGGCGGTTCAAAATCCGAAACTGGCGTTCGGTGATGCCGAGCTTCGGCACGGGCAGCTCGAACTAAATAGGTTAGGCCTGCCAAGACCCCGAAGTGGCGCTTTCGCGACCGTGTATAAAGTGCTTACACCCGCACGTAATTGGGCCGTGAAATGCTTTCTTTCCCCAGTTTCCGACCAACAACAACGTTATTCAGCTATAAGTGCACATCTCGCACAGGTCAATTTACCCTATCTCGTTCAGTTTAAATTTTTGAACGATGGGATCAGAGTTGGTAAGCAGGTCGTGCCTATTCTCAAAATGGAATGGGTTGAAGGGGAGCCTCTGATTGCATACGTCGAAAAAAACCTGTCGAATCCTAGTGCACTATTCTCGCTAGCCCTGCGCTTGGCCGATATGACAAACGCGCTTAAGAACGCTGGCATTGCGCATGGAGATCTGCAGCACGGAAACGTATTAGTGGTGAACGGACAGTTTCGCCTCGTTGATTACGATGCAATGTACGTTCCAGGTCTTGCGGGCAGGACTAGCCCAGAAAAAGGACAACGAAACTACCAGCATCCACAAAGAAGTGAACTTGATTACGACGTTAACCTAGACAACTTTTCCTCCTGGGTTATTTACGTGTCCCTGATCGCCCTGGCGGTGGAGCCTCAGTTGTGGAAGCAGTTCCGTGGCGGCGACGACTGCCTTATCTTTAGACAAAGCGATTTCGAAGATCCCGAAAAATCCGCTCTGTTAAAGTTGCTCGAACGGTCGTCTGACCAAAGGCTTCGTTCGTTGGCTGTGTTTTTCAGTTCCATCCTAGACTTGGGCCCTGGGAATGTTCCCGCCTTGGATGGTCAAATTGTTCCGGTGTCGAGGACGGCGCCCAATTCTGGACTCAACAGACCGAATTGGCTTAATGATTATGTGCAACTGGTTCCTCAGCAACAATCACAGCGTGTCGCGATCACGAGTGATGATTTGATTCAAGAACAATCGGTCTCGTGGATACACGACTTTATTGCTCCTCAGGTTTCGGCATCGATAGCAGAAACTTTCCGGAACTCTCCTTCGGCTGACAGAATCATAGGAGCCATTTCTCTGGTTTTTATTTTGGGTGCTTTGTTGTTGCGTGTTCGCGATCTTATCTCGTTGGCAGACTTTGTTTTTGCACTCTCCTCTGGTGCGGCAATCAATTGCAGTTTTTGGTTCATCCGCTTCAGATCAGACGAGATTTTTGCTGCTCGCAAAGTGAGAGTAGACGAGCTCAATGAAATCGACCGCAGAGTCTCATCGCTTCGGTCGGCGTTGAAGGTGAGCGAGGCGGATGCACACTCTCTCCAGCACCGTTTGTCAGAGGAACAGCAAAACATTTCCAAACAGTTGCAAAGAATCAGAGAGGAGGAAGAAAAAGAGGGTCAGGGCGCCCGCGCCACCCTTCAAGCGGAGGTGAATTCCACCATGAGTCGACGGGGCGAACTTACGAGACAGGAGTCGGATGCATTACAGAAGATAAGTACGACAATTGGCAGCCAAGTCCAGATGCTCACGAGTGATATTGCTGACCTGTTGAAACGAGAGACTTCAGAAATTGCAAACGCTCTGGCAACAAAGCGGGAGGGAGTTATTAGCGGCTACCTCCGGAATTGGCATATTGCAGATGCTTCTATTCCGGGCATTGGCCCAGGCTTTAAGGCGCGACTTCGGACCGCAGGGATAATAAATGCCGCTGATGTTAATGTGAGAGTTCTCAGTGTTCCAGGATTCGGGCAAACTCGTGCTTCCGCTCTATTCGCTTGGCAGCGTCCCCTAAAACTCCGAGCCGAGCAAACCGCGCCGAAAACCCTGTCTTTTGTCGAAGAGGCGGCAATCAAAGCGAAGTATGAGGGTAAACGATTGGATTTGGTAACGCGGAAGGAGGTATCGGAGCGTCAGTTTCGAGATGCCGAGAATGCGATTCGCACGACTTACGCAAGTTTGAAGCAGGATCTCCAAAGTGACGAGTTGATTGCTAAACGTAAGGCGGATTCCCGGATGAAAGAAATTGAAAGTAAGTACAAGCTTCAATATTCAGAGGTTTTTCGTCGAAGGGCGAAAATTGAAGAAGACACAAAGCGAGGAACTGGTTGTCTGACAGAAAAAGCAGGAATTCTCCGAAAAGAATTATTCTCTCGGCGTTGGGAGCACGAAAAGGTCCGGCGAACGATTGTCCCATTTAGGAACGTTAGCTTTGCCGGTTACCTCAGACATATTATGGGAATCTAGAGGAGTGGCGAGATGGGCTGGCGATTTCGCCGGACTTTCGGCTTGGGCGGATTACGGTGGACCCTCTCTAAGCGGGGCCTCGGCACAAGTTGGGGTTTCCTGGGAATTGCGCGATTTGGAATTTCCCCTGACGGTCGCCGTTATACGTCTTTCCGTATACCGGGAACGGGTGTGAGCTGGGTGAAGTTTAGCAAAAAGGCTCCAGCCATGGCGTCTACGGCCGTTGGGCCGAACTTGGCCACAGCAGCTTCGAGCCAAACTCAAAAAACCACCCAAACCCCTTCGGCTCAAAGTGTGAGCCAACCTTGGTGGAAGCAGAAAGGGCTAGGTGGATAGGGTCGAATTCCGCTATGCCGCCAACATTGCCTGCAACTTTGGTTACGGCGCGCACGCATTGCGCCAATTCATATGAAAAGGGCGCAAATCGATGCGGCACCCAACGGCGGATAAGAGAATACTCGCGGAAAGTAACCAACAGGAGTCGGTAGTGCGCTTGGACCAATTCTTACGACCGCGACACTGTTTCTTTCGCGGCGAGGAACGGAATTGATGGTGCGTCAGGCTGGGAGGTATTTGAAGGGGCGGATGGCGGAGGATTTCCAGAAATAGAGGAGGATGATGATGCTGGCCGCGGCGGCGTAGGCGCACCACACGGAAGTGAAGGCGTAACGCTTGATGGCTATGACGATGAGAATAATGGCGAGGTTGGCCACGCCGAAGGCGATCATGGGCTTGATCTTCGAGAAGAACAAAGAACCGCAGGTGGCGATCACATAGACGACGGCGACGAAGGTGTAGTTCGTGGCGCGATTGTAATAGACGATGCTCCTTCCGTGAACGTAGGCTTCGGTGGGATAGGCGGCGAGTCCCCAAAGGATGTAGAGAGTGGTCGCAGCTCCGAGGGCCAGAAATGGGAGCATTCTTTGGCGGCTCTTGCGCGTGGGCTCAAAGAGCACGACGCTGAGGGGTAACAAAAACGGAAGAAGTCCCTGGGCGTAGAGCATGAAGGCCGCGGCCATATTGTGAGTCACGGTGGGCGAGAGAGTGCCGTCCAGGCCGAGCCAGACAAAACCTTCGATGAATTGATGCACGGCGAACAGCGTGGGCAGCGCGGCGAACAGAAGTTCGCGCTTGTGCTTCACGTGAGTGAAGGTGACGGCGCCGACCGTTCCCAGCACGGCGCTGCCTACAAAGTTGGCGGTGGCGGAGAAGCACATTTTGGCGGTGCCTAGAATAGCGCAAAGGGGAGCAAAAAAGTGGCTAGTGACGAGTGGCTAGCGAAAGGCGGAGGCGGAGGAAGCAGGAGGTAGAG
Organism: Candidatus Acidiferrales bacterium; assembly: GCA_035551975.1. Taxonomy (GTDB): domain Bacteria; phylum Acidobacteriota; class Terriglobia; order Acidiferrales; family UBA7541; genus Palsa-295. The sequence continues at coordinate 30,674 of DASZMG010000170.1, forward strand.
GAAGTAAAGGAATAATGCTCGCGGGAACGACACCGCGAGCGGAAGGCGCTGCGCGCCACTTTTTTCCCCACCGCTAGGGGCCCGCGCAAAAGCGGCGCGGCCTGTCGCGGTGGGCTACGGTATTCCGCCCCTGACCGGGGCTGGTTTTTTTGCCGGTGCTGCGCGGAGAGCAACGGAGTTGGGCCAGATGGCGGGTGAGTTATGTTGTGCAGTTTAGCGCGAGGGTTTGGCTGGACCGAAGAGGGATTCTTCGCTGTGCTCAGAGAGTGTGACGTTATTCCGAGAAACGCGATTCTCATCGCGCAACTCGATTCTTTTCAGCGTCGATTTTCGGGCAAAATCGAAAAAGTCACAGCCTCTCAGAACGACGGCGCAAAACAACAGCAAATGCAGATATTTCGAGTCGCCGTGGCGACACTAAACGAGTCGGGGGCTGCGCCTCGGGATCGCAAACGTAAGGCAAAGCGCCAAAAACCAGAAGCGAAGAGAGATCCCTCGTCGCGAAGAAACCCGCTTCGCTCGCTCGGGATGACAGCGAAAGAGCAAAGCAACAGCGGAAGAGCAAAGCAACAGCAGAAGAGCAGAGCAACAGCAGAAGAGCAAAGCAACAGCAGGTGGCGGGCTGAAAGTCCACCCCTACGTTTGAGATATTGTCCGCGAGAGGAAGGCGCTGCGCCCAGTGGTTTTTTCCCACCGCTGTAGCGGGGATTGCCGTCCCCTCGCGCATGGGCTTCAGAATACGGCCACTGACTCCTGGTTAGCCGACTGCTAGTTGGAGGTGGACCGTGATGAGGCGGCACTCTGTGTGCCGAGACCGGCAGCCCATGCAATTGCAGTGTCGAGTGCATCGTATCCGAAGCTCTTCACTTCAGCCTGGATGAAATGCTCGCCGATCTTGGGCGCCAGGCTGGCTAGCTTGGCATCCGCCGCAAGTGCAATCCTGTTTACCTTCCGATGATGATCGCGCACGAATCGCAGGTGCCGAACCAAGCTACCGAAATTTTCCCAACCAGGAAATTCGCGGGCGTGGATCACCAAGCCTTGCAGGCTGCCATGAGCCTCTATCCAGGTATCTGCGGTAGCTGCGAGAGCGTCGAAATCCTGCGAGCGCAAAGGCTGGTTGACCTCGACCACGATTACACCGGAGCCGGGAAGAAGACGGTGAGAAATGGCGGCGGCTTCGGGGAGCGAGGCTAGCCAAGCGATAGCCTTGTCGCGCTCTTGATTGCCGAACACGTGCACTGGACAGGGCATCAAAAACCCGGGTACGCGCGTCAACTCTCTGATCCATCCAAGGTCGGTGACGACGGCGCAGCCATCGAAGAGCCGCATGGACTGAAGACCGATTTTTGCGTCTTCCCAAGCCGCGCCCGGAGTGAATCCCTCAAACTCCGGACCAACCTGATAAAGGAATCGAAGGCGACGCCCCTCTCGGCGTGCCTGGTCGAGAAACGGCACGAACACCTTCTCGTAGTCTTCCTTCGATATCTTTCCGATTGCCTGAACGCCATCAATCCCATCCGGAAGGTCTTTCAGTTTTTCGATCATTTATCCTCTCTCCGAAACGGACCGTCGCTGCCATCGCGACCATCATATCCCCGTGCGGGCGAACCGGCGGATAATTGATAGCGCTTGCCAGCAAAGCGGGGTGACATCTTTAAAGCATCCGTTCTCGTGGAAGCCGTTCTGTTACTGCACCAGCTTTGGTGCGCATGGGTGTTGCTGGGCTGGACATTGACACGAGGACGTCGCGTTCTGCGGACGCTGCACATCGTTTCACTTCTCTACGCCATTGTCATCGAGTTGGTTCCCTGGCCGCCGTGCCCGCTCACGGTGGCTGAAACGTGGCTTGAAGCTCGCGCAGGAATCGAACCCGCGCATGGACCATTTCTCGTTCGCGTTCTCGATGCGATTGTGTATCCCGACCTGCCGGAGTGGGTCGTGGTTGGATGCGCGGTGCTGGTTTGCGTGGCGATCCTGGGAGTGTATCTGCGGCGCTATTTGCGACGGAACGCGGACGGCCTGTGGTGACCGAAACGGATTCAGGCAGCTTTACTTTGGAATGTCGCCGAGAGGCGCGGCGAATTCGGAGTCAAAGTGAATCTGCAGCACGTTGGACTTCACCGCACCGAACCAATATTTGGGCTGGGCAGATGAGACGCCGGGGCGGGTCAGGTCCGCTTGCAGCATATAGGTTCCCGCAGGAAATCTTGCCATGCCATAGGCTTTTGAATCCGAGAAGTCAAAATATTTTTCCAGGAAAAGAGGTAGTGAAGCTGGTCGTCCTGGATGAAGTGTTACGAGGAAAGGATCTCCGATGACTCCTCCACAAACGCCGCCTTTGTATGGAGGGCCATTTCCCCACCAGGGCAAGTGGCGATGTTGCGTTCCCTGCGGATCGACGAGATTCAATCTGACTTCCGCACTTGCGTCCCGTTGAACACCGCAAACGGCACCGCCTGTTACGAGGACCTCGTCCTCCTTTCCAGTATTGTGAAACGAGACGATGAAGTGCATCGCAGCATTCGGTCCCTGGGCAGTTTGGTCCTGAGAGATGGACATCTGTAGTCCGTTGACTGCATCACCCCAGGAGGGAGACGCGGGCTGCGACGCAGGCGCGGTTTGTCCAGCCCGCATGATGGCGGCAATGGAAAGAACTGTCCCGAAAGTTGCTACTAGAATAGCCATCTTCATAGGCCACCTTAGGCCGAGTCTACCACCTCGTTGAGAAACTTCGTCGTGTTGGGCACCTCAAGATCGAATGTGTCAAACGAGCACCGCGGCGCGAAGCGGAGGAAGCAATGAAGGCAAAGGGAAAAAGCTCGCGGGAACGCCACCGCGAGAGGTGGGCGCTGCGCGCCGTCAGTCACCCAGTGCAGCCGCTGCGTGCGCAAAAATCGTCGCACGCGGCGGCTCTGCACTGGGCTACGGTACTCCGCCCCTGACCGGGGCTCCAACCCGCTCCACGATTGGAGGTTTCGGACGACGACCAAAGGCGGGTCGCCGGCGTTGCCAGGAATGTTGGTCGCGGCGCGCACGCATTGCAGAAGGCGCAAAGCGATGCGGCATCCGGCGGCGGAGACGTGTGCGGGGTAGGCAACAGAAAGGCAACAGGGAGCGTCGTTTAGGTTGGAGGCAAGTGCTTTTGTAGGTAAAATTTGAGAAGGCGCTCAATAAAGGCGAATCCGCACCCGCGGGGAGCGTTGGAGGCGCGGGGACAAACCGGATCGCCTCCGACTGCGTCAAAAGCTTATGGCGACGGCTGAAGGGCCGCAGGAGCCGATGGCGCGAGGCATACCGCGCCGAGGCGTAGGGGGACGGTGAGTCCCGGCCTGAGAGCGAAACAGGATTAATGGAAGCGTTTCTCAATTTACTGTGGGTGCTGATTTCGCTTGGGGCGCTGGGCGCGTGGCGCGGATGCTGGATGCGCGAGCAGCGCGAAGGCCGGCGCGATCCCATTCGTGAATGGGCTGCGGTGGTATGCGCGCTGGTGTTGCTGTTTTTTGCGGTTTCGCTGAGCGACGACCTGCATGCGAGCCCGATGCTGCTGGACGAGAGCGCCGGCGGGCGGCGGCATTCAATGATGCGGGACGCGGGACAGCCCGCGCCGGATTCGTCGAGCCATGTTGCCGCGCACAGCGTCGCATTGAATGCGGGCTGTTTTTTGGCTTCGCCGAGCTGCCGATTTGTTTCGATTGCCCTCTTTGAAGATGTAAGATCCATTTCGCTCCTGACCGGAGTTTCGTCCGGGCGAGCGCCCCCGCAAACCTCCCTGTAAGCGCGTTTCCTTTCCCTTTACACATCGGACAGAGCTACGTGGGCGTCGAAAGCTGCACACGAAGAGGGATTCTTCGCTGCGCTCAGAATGACGGCGCAAATCAAGGATGAAACGGCGCAAAAGCAAAGGCAACAGCTGGCGGGCTGAAGGCCGCCGCTACGCGCGAAATTTGAGGATGGAGTCATGAAGCGAAATTTTTTGTTTATGGGCCTTGCGCTGGGGATGGCGCTGGCCGGGTGCGGCAATGCGAGCACCTCGGCGCAATCGCCCACATCTACTAATGCGGGCAACGCGGGCAATGCAGGCGCGCAGGCGCCGGGCAGCGAGTACGTGGCGCAGGATGCCAAGGGCATCCAGACGATGACGGTGCGCAAGACCGCGATTCCCGATTACCTGGACTTGGCGGCACACATTGAGCCGGACCCGACGCGCGTGGTGCACGTGTTCGCGCCGGCGGGAGGGCGGATCGTCGAGCTGCGCGTGCGGCCGTGGGACCGCGTGGAGAAGGGACAAACGATCGCAGAACTCGAGAGCAGCGATCTGGCGCGCGCGGTGGCGGATTACCACAAGGCGCTCGTCGACAACCAGGTGAAGCAGAAGCAACTCGCGCGCGAGCAGGACCTGCTCGAGCACAAGGCCATTTCCGAGCGCGAATTCCAGCAGGCGCAAGGAGACGCGGAGCAAGCGGCGGCGGAAGTGGAGGCGGCGCGAGAGCAGATTCAGGTCTTCGGCATGGACCCGGACCACGCGTCGACGCAATTGCTGGTGAAAGCGCCGAGATCGGGCGTGATTCTGGATGTAGGCGCGGCGCCGGGCGAATTTTCGCAGGCGCTCTCGGCGTCAGCGCCACTCTCGACTGTTGCGGATATCACCACGGTGTGGGCGGTGGGCGATATTTACGAAAAAGATTTGCAGGCGACGAAAACGGGCGAACCGGCGCAGGTGACGTTGAACGCGTATCCCGGGGAAAAATGGACGGGGCGCGTGAGCGTAGTTTCCTCGGCAGTGGATCCAGTGACGCGGACGCTGCATTTGCGCGTGGTGCTGCCGAATGCGGACCTGCGGATCAAGCCGGCGATGTTCGGGTCGATCCGGCTGGTGCGCTCGACGGCGCAGGGAATCGAAGTGCCGGCGACGGCGGTGGTTCGCGAGGGCAACGATTCGTATGTTTTTGTGGCAGAGGGAAACGGACGCTACCGGAGGCGCGACGTGAAGCTGGGGCGGTCGGTTGACGGAAGCCTGGAGATTCTCTCGGGATTGAATGAAGGCGATACGGTGGTATCGGAAGGAGCGCTTTTCTTGCGCTCGGCAGCAGCGGCGAGCTGAGGATGCGGGCGCTGATCGCATCGCTGCTGAAATACCGTCCGCTGGTGATTGTGGCGCTGGTGGCGTGGATTGCGGCGGGGATTTACATGTTCTCGCGGCTGGATATCGAGGCGTATCCGGACCCGTCGCCGCCGCTGGTGGAAGTGATCACGCAAAATGCGTCGTGGTCGGCGGAGGAGATGGAACGGCAGGTGACCGTTCCGATCGAAACGGTGCTTTTTGGAATTCCCCGGCTGGAGTATGTGCGCTCGACGACCATTTTTGGGTTGAGCGACGTAAAACTCTACTTCAACTACGACAGCGATTATTACTGGGACCGGCAGGAAGTCTTGAATCGGTTGCAACTAGTTTCGCTGCCTTCGAACTTGAGCCCTCAGCTTTCGCCGGAATCTCCCATCGGGGAAATTTACCGCTACCGGTTGTATGGTCCCGACTACAGTTTGAATGAATTGAAGGCTTGGCAGGACTGGTTCGTGACGAGGGAAATCAAACAGGTGTCGGGAATTATAGACGTGGTGGGGTTCGGCGGGACGACGCGCGCGTACGTGGCGGAAGTGGATGCGGGAAAACTGCTGCAGTACAAAGTGAACCTGCCGCAGGTGGTGGCGGCGGTTTCGGCAAGCAATGCGAACGTGGGCGGAAATTACCTGACCATGGGCAGCCAGAGCGTGAACGTGCGCGGGGTGGGATTGCTGCAATCGCTGCAGGACATGCAGAACGTGCTGATTACCGAGCGAAACGGAGTGCCGGTGTATCTGCGCGATGTGGCCGACGTGCACGAAGGCTCGCAGCCGCGACTGGGGCAAGTGGGGGTGAATCACGACGACGATGCAATTGAAGGCATCGTGTTGCTGCAGCGGGGCGAGAAGTCGATTCCGGCGCTGAAACAACTCGAGCAGAAAGTAAAAGAGTTGAATGGTGGGTTGCTGCCGCGCGGAATGAAGCTGGTGACGCTGTACAACCGCACCGATCTGATTAATTTGACGACGGCGACGGTGCGGGACATCGTGCTGGTCGGCCTGACATTGGTGACGGGCATTCTGATTATTTTCCTGGGCGACCTGCCGATTTCGCTGATTGCGGCGCTGACCATTCCGTGCTCGCTGCTGTTTGCGTTCGCGCTGATGGTGCTGGGAGGGCAATCGGCGAACCTGATTTCGATCGGGGCGATCGATTTCGGAATTCTGGTGGACGCGGCGGTGATTGTGCTCGAGAACATTCACCGGCGGCTGCAGACGGCACCAGCGGGAACGCCGACGCTGGATTTGATTGCGGACGCGACGGCGGAAGCGGTGCGTCCAGTGGCTTTTTCAGTGCTGGTGATCATCGTGGCGCTAATTCCGCTATTCACCATGCAAGGCGTGCCGGGAAAAGTGTTCGCGCCGATGTCGGAAACGTATGGATTCGCGCTGGTCGGAGCATTTATTTTCGCGATTGTGTTCGCGCCAGTGCTGGCTTCGTGGATTCCGGCGGCAAAAGTGCACGGGCGAAACACGCGGCTGGTGGGGTGGCTGCACGGGCATTATGAGAGTTCGCTGCGCTGGACCATGGCGCACAAGAAGACGGTGCTGGCGATTGCGGGAGGCGCGCTGCTGGCAACTTTAATCCTGGGCGGGCTTTTCATGGGAGGCGAGTTCATGCCCAAGTTGGAAGAAGGCAACTTGTGGGTGCGCGCCACGCTGCCGCAGGATGCTTCGTATGAAACCGGTGCGAGGATGGCGCACAACATTCGCGAAAGTTTTCTGACCTATCCGGAAGTGGCGCAGGTTGTGTCGCAAATGGGGCGGCCGGACGACGGCACCGATGTGACCACCTTCAACAACATCGAGTTCCTGGTGACGCTGAAAGGCCGCGGCGAGTGGCCCGGCGGGATGACCAAAGACAAGCTCGTAGATCAGATGAACACACAGCTCGAAAAATATCCGGGGATCGACTTCAACTTTTCACAGAACATTCAGGACAACGTGGAAGAAGCGATGTCGGGCGTGAAGGGAGAAAATTCGATCAAGCTGTTTGGGGATGACATCGACACGCTCGTGGCCAAGGCGGGAGAAATTGCGGACATCATGGCCAAGGTGCCAGGAATTGCGGATTTGGGAGTTTTCCCGGAGTCCGGGCAGCCGCAACTGTTAATTACGATCGATCGTGGGGCGAGCGCGCGATATGGGCTGATGGCGGCGGATGTGGATGCGGCGGTGCAGGCGGCGATCGGAGGGAGCGCGCCGACGCAGATACTCGAGGGCGACCGGCGATTCGACTTCATTATCCGGTATAAGCCGCAATACCGCACGACGCCGGAGGCGATTCGCAACATTTTGCTGCCCACGCCGGACGGGAACAATGTGCCGCTCGGACAAGTGGCGGACGTGTCGCTGCGGCAAGGCGCATTCATGATCTACCGGGAAAATGGGCGTCGATTCATTCCGATTAAGTTCAGCGTGCGCGGCCGCGATTTGGCCGGGACGATTCAGGACGTGCAGACGCGGCTCGACCGGCAACTACACTTGCCGGAGGGCTATCACCTGGAGTGGGCGGGCGAATACGACAGCTTGCGTAAGGAGCAGAGGCGGCTGGCGGTGATTATTCCCATCAGCCTGGCGATTATTCTGGCGCTGCTGTTTACCGCGTTCAATTCGCTGCGGCATGCGCTGCTGGTAATCTCGATTCTGCCGTTTGGCGCGATTGGAGGCGTGCTTTCGCTGCTGATTACGCACACGCCGTTCAGTATATCCGCGGCGGTCGGATTCGCGTCGGTGATTGGAGTGTGCACGCTGGGGGGAGTGGTTTTCGTTTCGGGGATACGACGGAAAGAGATCGGGGCGCCGACGGCGGAAGTGGCGATCGAGCGCGGGGGATTGGCGGAAATGCGTCCGGTGGCGATGGCGTGCGCGGCGGCGGGGCTGGGATTGCTGCCTGCGGCGGTGTCATCTGGAGTGGGAGTGCAGGCGCAGCAACCGCTGGCGCGTGTAGTAGTAGGCGGCATGGTGACTTCACCGCTGGCGATCCTTTTTCTGATACCGGTGCTGGCGCTGTATTGGCTGCCGGAAGGGAACGCAAACACGGCGGAGTAAAATTCGGGGAGGCCTGCAGCGGAAGCTTTGGCGCAGCAAGCGCGAACCGAGCTGAGCCGAGCCGTGGAGCGCAAACGAAGCGAAATGCACAGCGATTCGCACAAAGAGTAAACAAAAAGCGTAAAAATAATATTGACCGTGAAGCGAGTGGAATATACTCAAGCCCTCTCAGAGGAGAAGGCGATTGAGAAAAACACTTGGCTTCCTGGTGTTGGTGGCTATTTCTGCATTCGCGCTGCCGGCGCGAGCGGATACATTCAATTACACGTTGACCGACAGCGGCAATGGCGGCACCTGGACGTGGAGTCTCACGGGCGTTCCGCACACGCTGCCGATCCTGCCGCAGTTCTCCACGCAAATAGGGCAACCGGGCGATATTCTCGTTTCCTACGACGGCGGGCCGACCGAGCCGAATGTCATGTCGATAACGGCAACGACGCTGTTGTTTCAGTGCGATCCCACCCTGCTGTGCGCCTGGGACGAAGCGGCTGAGATGGAATTCGAATCGACAACTCCGCTGTTGAACGGCACGCAATTGCTGACCGGGAACTTTACCGGGAACAACGTTTTCTTCTGGGGAAGTGGCCTGAAGCTCGAGGTGACGGACTCTATGCCGGAGCTTTCCAGCGGGCCGACGCTGCTGCTAGGCCTGATTTTTATGGCGGGGGCAGTGCGAATGGGCCGGAGAACCGCGTAAGCACTTGCTCTCCGAGTGTGGTTGTGGCGCGAGCGGATGAAGGTGATTTAAACGGAGCTTCCGAAGGATCCTCAGCGCGACAGCAAAATCAGCTCTTGAGATTCCGGCATTCCTCTCGCTGGGCGAAGCGCGCAGCCCGAAAGTTTCCCCAATGTGGATGCAGTGAAGAATGGGGACGTGCGCCTGCGGCTGGCTGCGAAGCGGCATAGAAGGTCTGCCACGAGGAAGCTCTTCTCTCCAGAACCGGATCGATGAAATCGATCTGCAAGCGCAATTGAGCTGCTGCATGCGAAGTAGCGGTAATAGTTACCACTATTCAGGCAGTACTTAGTGGGCTGGCAGCACGACTATGTTAGAACCGTCGGCGCTGGAAATCAGGGACGGCGTCGTTTGCGAAATAAGCCGAGACCAGAGAGCCCTAGGCCAAGCATGAGAAGAGTGCCGGGTTCGGGCGTCGAGACGGGAGGTCCGCCAGGCGAGCCGGGGCTTCCCGGAGAACCTGGACCAGACGGCGAGCCAGGACTGCCGGGGCCAGAAGGCGAACCCGGGCCGGAAGGCAAACCGGGGCTCGACGGAGAGCCGGGGCCGGATGGAGATCCGGGAGCAGAGCCGCCACCATTGCTAACCACGCTTGGGCTGTTAGGGCGACCAGGGCTTGGCACGAATGGTAAGAATGGCGCAGGGTAGAACGAAGCGGGACGCGCCTCCGGAGCAGGGAGTCCAAAGCCGGTTTGCGGCACCAGGGAGCCGTCGAAAGGAAGATTCTGAGCAACGAGCGGAGCTTCTGGCGGAACATGATCGAAAGCTTCGAGCTCGGGTTGGCTGTTTGCAGGAGCGAGCGGGGCCTGACGCTCCTCGGAGATGCGGTTGCCGCAGCGAGTGCGAGCTTGGTGGGAGCCATCTGTGAGAAGCTGCTCGCCTTTGTGCAGCTGAATTTTCTTGTTGGTCCAAAACACCTCGCGACCCATACGATAGGAAACATAGACGGCGAGATCGCGATCGAGAGTAACCACGCGAGTGTGCGCGATGTTGAAATCGCCGTAATGCGCGGCGACAACGGAATCGTTGTGAGCGGCCGCGGCGAGTTCCTGCGCGTTTTGTGCGCCCCCGGGAATTACAGAGTACGGGTACAGACGGCGCTGCGCGGGAAGACTATCGGCCAGCGGTACAGCGATGGCGCCCGCGCCCGACGCATCGAGGAGCGCATCAGTCGCGGCAAGCGGCCTGGCAGCGAGTTGGTGACGGTGCGAGGCGATAGCCGCAGAGGCCAGCGTGAGCAGGATCAGAAAGCAAGAGAGAGAAGCGACTCGCCGGAGGTAGAAGTTGTCTGAGATGGCTTTGGGCCCGCGACTGCGTGATTGATTCAATGTCCCGTTTCTTTCCACGTTTCGAAATCCACGAACAAGAGATTAGGCAATCGATGTGCCGCGAAGAGCAGCGCGCATTTTCATGTATATAGGCTTCCCAGTACCGGGGTGCAACATCAGTTTTGGGAAATACAATTCAAATAAAGGCAAAAGTTTTGCGGGTACGCGTTTAATCGAACAGATTTTACTGTACCGTTTTGAAATTTCCTGGCTGGAGAGGAAAAGTGGTTTCAATTGTTTGCTGCTGTGCTGAGCCCGATCGCGATCCCCCTGCGGTGCCGACAAACGAGGGAAGAGTCTAACGCGATTCCGGTGGAGGATCAATAATGTTTCCCGCCAAAGCTTGCTGAGACGACTTGCCAAAGTGTCTTATAGATTACCCTGGCGGATTTGCGTGGAGCGAACTTGCTTGAGGCGGATGCTTTCGGCGAGTTCTTTGTGCCATTGCCAGAAGATGAAGCCGAGCGCAGCCACGGGCGCCGCAAACGCAGAGGAATGCCAGTAGAAACAGAAAACCGAGCAGGAGGAGGTTGAGGAGAGTCCCTGCCATATGGCGCCCCCTCGGGGCGATAAGTTTTTCGGCGCGGCGATGATATCGCCACGCGGAAATATCCAGTCAAGTCGAGCGAGGCATGCGAAACTCACGTAAGCTTTGGGTTTTGAACGGCGTCGAGGAGCTTTGCGCACCTAACCAGGAGTCTTTGACAAGCGTCCAAGCTGTATGGCATTAGTCGACAACGTTTTACCAACCAACTAAATTTGTCCGCGAGTAAAAAGAAACAATAAAGGGTGGAATGTGGGATTCAACAAGCGGCCACTGCGAAAACGTCGGTTCGATCTAACGAAAAGAGAGAGAGGCCGAACTTCTCTCGTTGCGGTTGGAACTCTTGGCTTTCTGCTGATGCTCTGGTTCGGGGGCTTCGGCGCGGGCGTCGGGCGGGCGCAAACCCCTGGCACGGAGGCGTTGACGGTGCAGAGGCTATACAGCTCGCCGAGCCTGAGCGGTTCGCTGACGCGGGGAATCGAGTGGTCTCCGGACAGCAGGGAAATTTCCTACCTGCAGAACAATGCAGCGGGCGAGAAAGAGCTTTGGACCATGGACGCGGCGACCGGCGCTAAAAAAGTGCTGGTGAAAACGGAAACGATAGCGGCGGTTACGCAGCCGGAGAAGGCCAAAACCACTCAGGCGACCGGGCTGGGGCGAATCGAACCGGAAAATTATCAATGGGCGCCGCATGGAGATGCGCTGCTGTTCATCGGCGACAGCAACCTGGTGCTGCTAGACCTGAAGACGATGACGCCAAAAACGCTGCTGAGTGGCACCGCGGAGATCCAGGACGTGAAATTTTCGCCGGACGAAAAATGGGTTAGCTTTGTGCGTGGGTTCAATTTGTGGGTGGTGAGCACGACGGGTGGAGATACGCACGCCGTGACGACCGGGGGAACGGAGGCGGTGCTGGAGGGGCAGCTCGACTGGGTGTATCCGGAAGAGTTGAACACGAGCACGGCTTACTGGTGGGCGCCAGATTCGTCGATGATTGCGTATTACCAGATGGATGAGCGGCCGGTGACGCGTTATCCGATTGTGGACATGAGCTCGCCAGCGGGAAACATTGAATACACGCGGTTTCCGGAAGCCGGGGAGGCAAATCCCATAGTGCGCGT
>DASZMG010000171.1:0-37668 GCA_035551975.1 Candidatus Acidiferrales bacterium
AAAAGGCGCTGCGTCAACGATGCTGGCCGTCAGAACCGGAAACGAACTCCAGTCCAGGCCCCGATGGGAGTGCCCGGTGCATAAAACGTTGAGGTGCGAATCGGAAAGTTCCCGTCAACTGTGGGAAACGGCTGCGCCACGAACTGCCCGGAATTGTTGAACGGCGTTGGACTAAGCTGAGCGGCAGTAAAATAGTGATAATTGAACAGATTGTCGATTTGCACGAAGACCTGCACATGGCGTTGAAGTTGATAGTGCGCCCCCAGATTTACCACCGCGTATGCGGGTGAAGTTCCAGGACCCAGATAGTAAATTCCATCCGGCTGATCCTGATTATTCTCGTTCCCTCGGGCGTAGGAACTTCCCACGGTCAGAAGATCGAGATCGATGCTGAGCTTGGGAAACGGTTGATAGTCCGCATAAGCTTTGAACATGTGCTGCGGCACCTGTGGAATGTGGTTGCCCGGCTGCAAGGTGATGTTGCCAGCGACTCCGAGGCCGCCGTCATTCGTGCTGTTGCTACCGCCACCGACAATTTGTGAGCTTTGATAAGTCGCGCTCAAGAAAGTATAGTTGCCGCCAACCGTCATCTTGCGAATTTGCGCGCCCACGCTTAGTTCCACTCCTTCGCGGCGCGTCTCGCCGAAATTCGTGAAATAGCCAAAGCCCGTTTGCTCCGATGCAACGAACAGAAGATCGTTGTGGTTCTCCGAGCGGAAGTAATCCACATCCCAACGCAAACGCCCTTCCCCCGCATTGCGCACGCCCACCTCGACTGTTTTTGCAACCACCTGCTTCAGCGGCGGATCGCCCACCAGCGCATTCGGCAGGTTGCAGGGCTCAGTGGGATCGGCGCACCCCAATTCGATGGCCGTCGGTGCGCGACTCGCTTCGGTGTAGCTGGCATATGCGCTGGCCCAATGCGACAGCCGGTAGGTGCCGCCCACCGCGGGATTGAAGCGATCGAACACATATTGCCCATTCAACGAGCCGCGCACGCCCGGATCAGCGGGAAGGAGGTCAGCATTATCGATGGAGGTGTGGTTGTATCGTCCCGACACGGTAAAAGTGAACGATTTCCCCAGCAAAACCGTATCAGTAGCATAGAAACTGTACGTGTTGATCAGTCCGTGCAGATCGACGCGCGTGTCCACCGGCACTCCATTCTGGGTGGTGCTGCCATCCGCGAACGAATTGATCAACGTCAGCGAAATGCCATCGGGATTGAGATATCCAAACTGCGACTCCTGCCGGTAGGCAATCGTGCTGCGGTCCCAAGCCACGCCACCCGTAAGCGTATTGCGCGACACGTGCCAGGAGGCTTGTCCAGATAGTCCATAGTCGTTCTGTTTGGTCGATGTTTGCGTGTTAATGCCGCTGCATTCCTCGACAGGCTCGTCCATCTCAAGGCCCTGCGCGATGCACCGCCAGAACGGAAACGGTTCGGTTGTGGCATTGCCGATGGTCGGAAAGCCGGAATAACCCGCGGCTTGCAAAGCGGCAATATCTGCGGCGGACAAATTGTAGAGAGACTGATCGAAGGAACCCGAGTTGATGTCTCCGTTGTTCGTATCCGCGCGCAGATAGCGGAAGTAGGCATTTCCTGAAAGAGTCACGCTGCTGGTGAGATTGTGCCGCGCGCTAAGATTGAAAAAAGGCGATCGGTTCTTGGTTATATCGGGAATGCTGTAAACACTCGAATAATCGCGTTGAAGAGCACGAAAATCCTGCAGGCCGTTGCCGTGCAGTTCATTGTCCGCGTAGCTTCCTGACAGAAAAACCATGGTGTTCTCGCGCCGCCAGCCGACTTTGGCGAATCCTTGTCTCACGTCAGATGGCGAAGCCAAGCGCCAACCATCTTCGTGGAACAAGTTGCCCGCCACGTACCAATTGAAGCCGTTGGATATCGACCCGCCATGTTCGATCTGAAAATCGCGCCTCCCAAAACTGCCGCCGCTCAATTCCACGGAAGTTCCTGGCTCGCTGAATCCATCTTTGGTTTCAATCGAAATAGCGCCGCCCAAAGTGTTCAGTCCGAAAAGAGGATTCGAGCCGGGCATCAGCGCCATTTCGGAAATGGCCACCTTGGGAATCAGGTCCCAGGCCACAATGTCGCCAAAAGGCTGGTTCTGCCGAACCCCGTCGAGGTAAACAGACAGCCCTTCGGGTGTGCCCAGCAGTGGAGACGCGGTGTAGCCACGGTAATTCACGTCCGGCTGGAATGGGTTTTCCTGATTTTCGTTCACATACACCCCGCTTAGCCGGCGGTTCATTAGGTCGGAAAGATCGAGTGCGCCACTTTCGTCGAGGTCTTTGGCGGTGGCTGTCTGCACGGGGGTGGGAATCTGTTCGATGGGCAAATCGGTGCCGGCCAGCGGAGTGGGCGCTATCACGTCCACTCGCGTGGCCTGAGGGGTAAGAGCCATGGTCATCGCGAGCGAAATGGGCGTGCCAGACTGCAGGTCAATAAATTCAGTTTGAGGTGTGAATCCTTCTTTGGACATATCCAGGCGGTAGCGCCCGTAGGGCAAATCCTTAAGCGTACATGCACCCTGCGCGTCGGTCTCAAAGGTCCGCTTTACGCTATTGCCGATGCCTTCTAACGTGCCCGAAGCCTTCATGGCCGCCCCGGAGGGATCCTTCACCTCGATCTGAATCGATCCGTTGCCGCCTTGCGCGTGAAGAGGGGGCAATGGCCCAGCCAACAGAATAATCATGGCGAAAAAGAATGCAGCCACTCCACGCCTGTGCCTTCGCGCCGCCGATCTGTGGAGCAAGCAAATCTCCTTGTGTTCGGTTTTCCGCACGATAGAACAAGTGTCTCAGACTCATTTGAATTGTGCCTGTCCCGGTCGCGTTTCGTTCAGTTTTTCCGATTGTTCCTGGCTGGGTCGAAAATCTAACGAAGTGAAAGAGTTGTAAAGTCGAGTTTATTTGGAAGCTGCTGTGCGCGACGGCGACATGCATCGCGCGGGGAGATATTGGATTGGGATGAAGCTCTTCGAGACATGACACGTTTTTGCGCCGATACCGCTCGTCAGCGTTGGCGTATTCGTCGGCACATTCGGTGCAGGAGCTGATCAGCGGGAATTGAGCGAGACGCAAACGCTTACATCTGCCGCGCCAGCTGTCAACTGCGTCAACGGCGGCAAGTAATTCTTCCAGCTAGCAAGAAGGAAAACCTTGCCGCTGAACGGTGAAAAGTAAACGTAGTAAACGGTCGCTCGCTGTTCGATTTCGTAAAAGTGCTTGCGTTTGTGGTCGGGCGTGGCATCCACGGTTCCCGCCAGCAGGATCCCCAGGTTGACCACCGTCGCCGCCGAATGCTTTCCCAAATCCTCGATTTCGATCACTTCTCCGAAGTTCATCCGCATGGCTCAGGCCTTTGGCTCCGCCGCGCGCGTGCCAAAAATGCCGCAGCTGAATTTCATTCCTTCCTGCATCTTCTGGCGCTCCTCCGGAGTCATCTCCGCCCAGCGCTGCATCATGCGTCCTTTCCATTGCAGGGAGCCGCCGCACTTTCGGCCGCGAAATCCTCCGAACAGGATCTTGCTGAGCAACAAAAGGCCCAGAGCCTGCCAGAAGCTGATGCGATGCAGCGCAAACAAAGCCGGCATGAGCCAGTTCCACAAGCTCATCACTACAAAACTCAGCGCCGCTGCGATCAGCAGCGCGAATACCACGAACTTCACTCCTCGAAACATCCTTCTTCCTCTCATCTTCTTACTCCTCACCTTGCTTGAAACTCATCGTGAATTGCTTCCAGCCGATCTCGCAAATGCCGCACCGCGTAATGCTTCCGCAAAATTAGTGCGTTCACGCTCAGCCCGGTTTCCTGCGCCAGGTCTTTGAAGCTGCGTCCTTCGATCTCATGCGCCACGAACACCTGCCTCTGTTCGGCGGGAAGTTCGCCCAGCGCCGCATCCAGCTCCTCGATTAGCACCTCGCGCGCGTAAGCAGCTTCCGGGCCTGCCTCGGGTGATGGCAGCAGATCCTCGAGCCTGAGCGTTTCGTCATCATCCGCATGGCCAACAGCAGCTTCGTTCGTCGAAGTTTCCGGCCGCTTCCTGCGGAAAAGGTCCGTGATGCGATTGCGCGCCACTCGATACAGCCACGCGCTCACGTGCTCGATGGGTTTCATCATCCGGTAGGCTTCCACCAGCTCGTAGAACACATCTTGCAGAACGTCTTCTACGTCCTGCGCGTCTGGCACACGTCTGCGGATGAAGTTCTTAAGCCTTGCCTGTTCGACCTCGACCGCATGCGCGATGCGCTGGTCTTGCCCGGCCACCATTTCATTCACTGACATATTGTGCGTCTATTGTTGTAAACGGATGAGACCCGCAAATATTTCAGAAAACGCAAATGGAGGAATACGAAAGGAGAGAACTAATAGATACCAGGGCGGTTATAGTTGCTGCCGATCACGAAGTTCTAGAATGCGTGGCCTGCATCGCCCTTGATGAATCAGCACTGCGCTCGTCACGCGTTTAGCAGGCCTCAGTGCGATGCTGATAGCCCCATAGGAAGCGTGGCGCAGTGGACCTGTCGCGCCAGCCCGAGCTTCTGCAAAACCCAGATGCCATACCAGTTGAAGTCGATCTCGTACCATTTCAATCCGTGCCGCGCGGAAACGGGATGGGCATGATGATTGTTGTGCCAGCCTTCACCCCAGGTGAGCAACGCCACCCACCAACTGTTCGTGGATAAATCGCGCGTCGCAAATCGGCGCGAGCCCCAGGAATGGGTCGCCGAGTTAACCAGCCACGTGGAATGCAGCCCGAGCACGGTCCTCAAGAAAATTCCCCACAGTAAACAGGGCAGTCCACCGAAAGCGAAGAGCACTATCCCCAGCGCAATCACCGGCACATAGTTGTATTTCGTGATCCAAACATGGAACTTGTCCTTCGCCAGGTCCGGCACATAGCGAGCCAACGTCGTCGTGTCGTGATGCATCGATCTGCCCATGAGAATCCAGCCGACATGCGCCCACCACCGGCCATCGCGTGGGGAGTGCGGGTCGCCTTCGTGGTCTGAATATTGATGATGAATTCGATGCGTTGCCACCCAGAAAATCGGACCGCCTTCGAGAGTGAGAACTGCACACACCGTTAGGAAGTACTCCACCCATTTAGGCGTCTTGTAACCGCGATGGGTCAACAGCCGGTGATAGCCCATGCCGATTCCCAGGCTTCCCGACACCCACCACAGGAAGAGCGCGACGCAAAACGCCTTCCACGAAAAGAAAAATAGCGCCGCTACTGCACCGAAGTGAAACAGAAGCATAACGGAGCTGGTGAACCAATTAATTCCGTCTTCGACTGCCTGTTTCTTCTTGAAGCTGTCAACATGCATGGATACCCTTTCCGGCCGATTACAAATACAGTTTACCCTTGACGAACAGGGCCTTCTGTAATGGTTGTGTAATATTGACGGCGCCGTGGGGCTTTCTCGGTGGGATCACGGGGTTCTGCCCGCGTGGATCTCCATAACGTGCTAAAATAAGCAGGTGGAATACACCTACAAAGGCTTCGTAGTGGCACCGGCGGCCCGTCAAATAAATCCCGCCCCGAATGAAGTGTGGCGGCCGATGTATCGGATCAATGGCAAGGATCACAGCCTGGCGTGGACTCCTAGAGACCGGTCTGTTGTGTTTGGGACCGAGCCAAATGCCATTGAGGAAGCAAGGAAACGGGCCGAATGGGTGATCGATAACTCAAGGCTCGACACATCCAAGTAACTGCTCTTTTTGATGTGCACTCCAGCAAGATTTTTCACCCTTAACTTTTGGCGACCACCTTCCAGTCGTCTGATTTCCCAGGCGAAGTCAAACTCGCAGGCCAGCGACCCACCTTCCGAAACGAAAGGCTCATATGGCAGAAGATGCAAAGAAGCAGAGTCTCAGCCAGAAGCGAAAGGCTCACCGCGCGTCGCCATGCGACACTTGCGGCGATCCCCTCGCCTCGCACCACGGTTTGGGCAAGTGCAAGAACAAGAATTGCCGCTGTACCCGATTCATATCTGTGTCGATGCGCAGGAGCTCTCACCTTCCCGGCCCTTTGTGACCCAGAAAGATCGTGTGGCGGGGACCTCCGCTTTTCGGCCGGCCCCGCACTCGCTCTACTTCGACGGCGAACCTGCCATGGCGCAGGCGCTGCTCGAATCTCAGATCCTCACGGGCGGACCACACGGCCAGCACCCCATCCATCTTCAAGGCCTTGTGCGCCACAGCGACCCCGCGATCGTCGTAAAGCCCGTCATTGTTCGAGCTGTCTGCAAAAGCGGCCGGCCCATTGTCGACATCTAGGAGCACAGCATCGAATCGACTGGCGCGTGAACTCAGCACTACCGCAACGTCGTCGATCTCAACCTGCACGCGCGCGTCCTCCAGAGGATTTCCCGCCAGCGGTCCAAGAGGGCCGCGGTTCCACTCCACTACCGCGGGCACTATCTCGGACACGACAACCGCCGCGTCCGCCGGAAGCAGATCGAGGGTGGCTCGCAACGTAAAGCCCATGCCTAGGCCGCCAATCAACACGCAGGGACGCGCCATCGTTTGCGCCCGCCGCAAGCCGAACCTCGCCAGCGCCTCCTCCGAACCGTGCATGCGGCTCGACATAAGGCTCTTCCCGTTGGCCAGGATGATGTATTCGTCACTGCGGCGCACCAGCTTCAGCACGGTGCCGTCTCGCGAATGTGCCTGCCCCAACAGCTCCAGTGGTTTCACCTGTGGGATGTTACAGCAGAGAAAACCTACGCGGAAATTGAGCTGTTCCTTAAACGAGATATCGCCAGGAAAGGCGTGCCCTCAGGTCGTCGTGGTGATACGCTTCGCGGCGAATCTTGTCGTGCCACAATCGGCGTAGCGCCGCCTTCTGCTCGGCGCTCATCGCTGCATACGATTCCGAATGAATCGTTGCCGCGGAACTACCAGCCTCTCCGGTTTTCAGGATGTCTAACGCCATGCGGTGAAAAATATCGTCTTCCCCTTTCTGCTTGCTTATTTCGTTTACATACTCCGCCAGAAAATCGTGGTCCCATCGCGCCTTTTCCAGCTCTGATGCGAATCGCTCAATTGGATCTGGCTGCATCCTCGCTTCCGCGCTCATTGTTCCCTCCCCTGCAAAACTCGAAACCTCTCTCCGCAAGCCTCAGCTCACACCTCAACCCCGTGCCGCATCCTACATCACTTTTCGCCGTGACTACGATCACTTCTATTTCTTTAGCCTAGTGCCGGCCAGTCGACTTTTTAGATTCAAAGCGAGACGTTAGAGTGGTCCGGCGCAGGATTTCACGATCGGTTGCGAGCAGGTC
Organism: Candidatus Acidiferrales bacterium; assembly: GCA_035551975.1. Lineage (GTDB taxonomy): Bacteria > Acidobacteriota > Terriglobia > Acidiferrales > UBA7541 > Palsa-295. The sequence continues at coordinate 7,315 of DASZMG010000171.1, forward strand.
CAGTACTCATTTCGAGCCGCTTTCGTCCACCTGAACTAGCGTTTGCATTCCTTGACCGAATCTCTAAGATGGTCCCGTGTGTGAGGTGCGAAAAGTCGGGGCGGGAAGGCAAATCGGGCGGGCAAAGTCGCCATGGGCATCTTCCGATAGACACGACAAATCGGTCGCGGAAGCGACGAGCTATCTCGACACGTCGCGCCGAGATAGCGGCTACCTAACTCATTCAAAACAAAGGATCGGCCCGACTCTATCTCGACACACGAAATCGGCCTCTTCCGAATCGAACTTCAATGAAAAAGCGGCGACGAAATGTTCGGTTCCCAACCTGTTCCGCGCCGCCGCTGCCTCGGCAATCGCTGCCATATCGCTGCTCGCGGTCCTGACCGCATGCGCTGCCCCTCAAAAAGGGACTTCCGACCTCCACGTTGTACCCGACCTGGCGCAGCGCGTCGCCAAATTCCGCCAGGTGCACATGCCTTTCAATTCCGCAGGTCTGAGCGACCGCGAAAAGCAGATGGTCGGGAAACTGGTCGACGCGTCGGGCCTGCTCGACTGCATCTATTGGCGCCAGAGCGATCCGGAAGGGTTGAAGCTCTATCTGTCGCTTCAAAACAGCACGAGTCCGCAGCATGTTCTTCTTCGCCGCTATCTAAAAATCAACGGCAGTCGTTTCGATCTGATCGATGATGAAAAGCCCTTCGTCGGCACACAACTCATGCCTCCCGGCCGCGGCTTTTTCCCTGAAGACATGACGCGCGCCAAATTCGACGCCTACGTCACCGCCCACCCGGATCAAAAAGCGGCGCTCTACAACGGGCGCACCATCGTTCGACGCAAAGGCGATCTGCTGGAAGCAATTCCTTACCACGTGGCTTATCGCGAATTCCTGGAACCCATGGCCAAGGACCTGCGCGAGGCCGCCGCGCTCAGCGATGATCCTGCTTTCGCGAAATTCCTGCGCATGCGCGCCGATGCCCTTCTTACGGACGACTATTTCTCAAGCGATATCGCCTGGATCGAATTGCAGAATCCGAAATTCGACATTATCTTCGCGCCCTACGAAACCTATCTCGATTCCCTGCTGGGCGTGAAGACTTCCTACGGCGCCTCGGTGATGATTCGCAATGAGGAGGAAAGCAAAAAGCTGGCTGTCTTCCAAAAGTACGTTCCGGATTTGCAGGAGGCCCTGCCACTCTCCAAAGAAGACCTGCCCTCGAAGCGCGGCAAGCAGTCCCCCATGGAAGTGGTGGACTCACCCTATCGCGCCGGCGACCTTTTGCATGGTTACCAGGCGGTGGCCGACAATCTGCCCAACGATCCGCGCATCCACGAAAAATACGGCTCGAAGAAAATCTTCTGGAAGAACTTCATGGACGCGCGCGTGGACTATGTGATCCTGCCGCTGGCCAAACGAGTGATGCGGTCCGATCAGGCCACCATGACTTCTGGCGAGGGCTACCTCACCGACACGATCATGCACGAGATTTCGCATGGTTTAGGTCCGGCTTTCGCGCGCACTTCCAAGGGCAAAGTGGATATTAACGAAGCGATTGGACCTACCTATTCCGGCCTCGAAGAAGCGAAAGCAGACGTGGTCGGCGAGGTCGGTATGAAATGGCTGGTGGATCACAATGCTTTTCCCAAGGAAAAGCAAAATGAAGTCTATGCATCGTACGTGGCGGGAATTTTCCGCACGGTGCGTTTCGGAATCGCCGAGGCGCACGGCGCCGCTGAGATGATGGAGTTCAACTATCTTCTAGAGCAGGGCGCTCTGTATCGCGACAAAACGACGGGTCTATATGGTATCAACTTCGCCCGCATGCCCGCTGCGCTCGCTTCGCTCGCCAAGGAACTGCTCGAACAGGAGGCCACCGGCGACCGTGCCCGCACCGAAAATTGGTTCAAAAAATACGCGGTGATGCCGCCCGAGCTTTCCGCCGCCTTGGCCAAAGCGAATGATATTCCCGTCGACGTCGATCCCGAATTTGATTTCCATCCTCCACTTCACTGATTCCACTTTGACTTTGGTTTTTAGGGGTCGGAACATCAACTCCGGCAAAGAGACGGGCGCTTTAGCGCGTTCCGCTCGCGGTGAATTTCCCGCGAGCTTCGCTTCGCCGATCAGAGAATGGATTGCACTTCGGAATCGATGGATACGTGGGTCTGAGGAAAGCCGTCGATCTGGTATTCGGTTCCGCTGCTGTGCGAGAACTGAAAGAAGCGGCTGATGTGGTAGTCCTCGTCAAACACGCTGAATACTTCCTCGATTTCTTCCTTCGACAATCCGAGCGCCGAAAGCGGAACCGCTTTGCCGTAGCCACGAGCTGCGTCCAGATACTTCGTGACGACTTCCGCTAGTTTCATGCTCATATCCACACGTAAGCTCCCGCGTCGCCATAAGGCAGATTCATATAGAACAGGTTCGCTTCGGGGATATGCGAGAAGGTTTCCCAGAGTTTCCACGCGCCGTGCTCGGCGCAGAACGCCTCGCCCTTCGCTTCGGCAATCTGTTCGGTTTCATCCAGGCTGTTCACTTCCTGCCGCGAGAACCATAACCAGGTTGCGGCGCGCGAGCAGCGTTCGCATTCGCCGAGATCCTGCGTCAGCCGCTTCTCGATCGCTTCAGCCACTTCCGGTGAAAGCCCCGCTGCGGTGAAATCTGGTGCCGCGAGGAAGAAATATTGCGTGAGTATTTCAGGATCGGGTTCGAAGGCAACGACGCGCCCTGGATACGCCGCGATCTCCGCAGTAAATGTTTCTGCCAGGCAGGCGCGGCAGAGCGAAACCTCCGGGCGCGGCGGGTCCCGGCGAATGGCCTTCTTGCCGCGCAAGTAAGCTGTGTCCGGGAGCACAGTCACAATCCATGTGGTGTCCTGATCCAAGTGGATACACTCGGGCGCCGAACCTTTCAGCCAAGCCCACCAGTTGCGGCTCCGCCGTGAGAAATCGATTTTGGGATACGCCTCTTCGTAAGAGATCGGAGCCACGAAATCCCCCGGGCGAAGGCCCAGTGCGAACTCTAATGCTCAACGCCAACGGATAATACCAGATGCCTCCAGCCGAAATGGGCGCCTGCCATGCCTCGGATGCCAGCGGCCAGAATATTGCCACTCGAATTGCCACCAGAACTTTGGCACAAGCAGTTTCACCTACTGAAACGTCCTTTCTTTATGCGCCCTTTATCTTTGCCTTGTATGTTGATGACCTGAATTCCACCGACCATGCGAGCGATACCGAGCAAGCCTTCGAGTCCATTGACAATGCGCAAAGCGGACGCGTATCATTTCCTTCGATAAGCGTCTCAGCAAAGCGCTTCATCCCCTTCATGCTCTGGCCCCCAGGTTGGGTGGAGTTACTGAGGTAGAACTTTCAGTATTCACGGCATTTATTGCACGGAGGCCGCGTCGCATGTCACCCGATAACGACAACAAACCACAATCATCTATCAGTGAACCTGCCATGACGGGACTCACATCCGAAAGCACGATTTCCGAACCGCAAGGTCGCGCCGGCACAGCCACCGCGGTAGCGCGAGCGCCTCAAATCAGCGAGCCAAGCGATTCGCCAGCATCGACGCAGGAAGACGCGACAGCCACCGCGACAATCGCTGGGATTCCTGTTATCGGGGAGATCGGCCAAACTGGGCCGAGTTCCAAGTCCGAATCCTCCAGCGCACCTGCTGAAAGTGCCGTCGAAGATGCCGCGGAATCGGGCGAGACAATGGACCAGTTGCTCGAGCAGTTTTCCACGCCCGAGCCTACGATTGCCGACGGAGAGATTTTTGATGGGCGCGTGCTCGCGGTGACCGAAGCGGGCGTGGTGGTAGACGTCGGCGGGAAATTCGAGGGGCTGGTTCCGGCGCAGGAGTTTCTGGATTCGGGAGCCCCGATTGAGTTTGGCGAAGGCCAGACCATCGAGGTCGAGCGGCTGCACGAGCAGAGAGACGGCTACGTGCTGCTGTCCCATGTGCGTGCGCACCGGCGCCGCGTGTGGGAACGCATCGAGAAGGCTTATCGCGAACACACCAGCCTGAAGGGCAAGATCGTCGAGCGGATCAAGGGCGGGCTGGTTGTCGATATCGGCGTGCGCGCGTTTTTGCCGGCGTCGCAGATCGAGCTGAGACCGGTACACGACCTCGAGGAAATGAAGGACCACGAGATCGAGGTCCGCATCCTGAAGCTAAACCGGAAGCGCGGAAACATCGTGGTAAGCCGTCGCGCGATTCTGGAAGAAGATCAGAAGGCCAAGCGAGACGCACTGGCTTCGACGCTGCAGGAAGGCACGGTGGTGACCGGGCACGTGAAGAACGTGACCGACTACGGTGTGTTTGTGGATCTGGGTGGAATGGACGGTTTGCTGCACGTGAGTGACCTGGTCTGGGGGCGCGTACCGCATCCCTCGACGCTGGTGAAAGCCGGTGACGAGATCCAGGTGCAGATCCTGAAGTTCGACAAAGACAAGCAGCGGATTTCGCTGGGGCGCAAGCAATTGCTGCCCGACCCGTGGAGCAGCGTGCCGGAACGTTTTCCTGTGGGCACGCGAATCAAGGGCAAAGTTGTGGGCGTGACGGACTACGGCGCTTTCGTGCAGATCGAACCCGGCGTGGAAGGCCTGGTGCATGTGAGCGAGATGAGCTGGTCAAAGCGCACCAAGCACCCGTCGAAAATCGTGAAGGTTAACGACGAGGTGGATGTAGTGGTGCTGGAAGTGAAAACGGACCAACGGCGAATTTCGCTGGGGCTGAAGCAAACACTGCCCGATCCGTGGGAAGCGGCAGCCGAACGCTATCCGGTGGGAACGGTGATTAGCGGGCGCATCCGCAACCTGGCGGATTTTGGCGCGTTCGTTGAGATCGAAGAAGGCATGGAAGGGCTGATCCATATCAGCGATGTGAGCTGGACCGAACGCATCAAGCACCCAAGCGAGAAATTCAAGAAGGGCGATTCGGTGCAGGCGCGCGTGCTGAAGGTGGATTCACAAAACCGGCGTCTTTCGCTGGGAATCAAGCAGGTGAACGACATTTGGGCTAATTGGTTCACCGAGCACAAGATCGGTGACGTGATAAAGGGTAAGGTCACCCGAACAACCGATTTTGGAGCATTCGTGGAGCTGGCTGAAGGAATCGAAGGTCTCTGCCACGTGTCGGAGATTGAGGAGCGTAAGCCGAAGGGCGAACGTGACAAAGAAAAGCTGCCACGCAGCGCTCGAGTCACCTCCGTGCTGGTCGGGAATCAGGAGTACGACTTCAAGATCATTCGTCTCGAGCCCGAGGAACACAAGATCAGCCTGAGCTACCGTGCGGCGCAGAAGCAGGCTGAGCGGCAAGAAATCGAGTCGTTCCGTTCATCCAAATCCTCGCCGACGGCGACCATCGGTGACGCGATTATGGCCAAGCGGCAGCCTTCATAAAGAACCGCGAGACAATAGGTCCGGCTTCGTCACCTGCCGAACGGTTTTTCATTTACCTTACGCTAGATTGATGATATTCAAGATGTTGCGGCGCTCCTAGCTCCGGCGCACAGGCCCTGGCAAGAGGCTGGACGAACACACTCACAGGAGGCTCTCGACCGATGGCAGACGCTGCGGCTGGGCAACAGCATAGCAACAACCTAACCATGACGAAGGCGGACTTGGTGGAAGAGGTGACCCGGGTCACCGAGTTGCCGCGCAAGGAATCCGAAGCCGTCGTGGAAACCATTTTCGAGAGCATCATCGCGGCGTTACAGGCCGACGACAAGATCGAAATCCGCGGGTTCGGCAGCTTCCGCACACGCGAACGCCGCGGCCGTACCGGGCGCAATCCGAAAACCGGCGCCAAAGTGGAAGTTCCTCCCAAGAAAATTCCTTACTTCAAACCCAGCAAAGAACTTAAAGATTTTATAAACGATTCCGGCTCAGCACATCCCGCGGGCGCATCCGAACCTGGCAAGCTGGGTTAGGCCGGGCAAGGCGGATGGATTATTTGTGGACGCCGTGGCGATACCGCTATATCGCCAGCGAGAAGAAAACCGATCGCTGCGTTTTCTGCGACGCGGTGGCTGCGAATCAAGACCGCGAAACCCTGATCCTGCTTCGCGGTGAAAAAAACTTCATCATCTTGAATCGATATCCCTACACCAGCGGCCACGTGATGGTCGTGCCCTACGCGCACGTGGCGGATCTGGCTGCCGCCGATCCTGAAATGCTTGCGGAAATGATGAAATTCGCGCAGCAAATGCAGACGGCGCTGCAAAAGACCTATAAACCGGAAGGTTTTAATATCGGAATGAATCTTGGCCGCGCTGCAGGAGCGGGTATCGTAGGGCACCTGCACCTGCATGTGCTGCCGCGCTGGGCGGGCGATGCAAACTTCATGACCGTGGTGGGCGAGACGCGCGTCGAACCTGAAGAATTATCCACCACGTACGAGCGCTTGCACGCGGCGCTCAGCGTGTAACAGTAGGGCCATACCTCGGCAACATCAAATCACGAAAATGACGGTTTCGGACGGCGAGCCGACGGTCGCCGGGATTGCCGCCGATCGTGGGGCACCCCGTCTCGATTTTAGGCGGAGCGCATGGCTTTCAGGACACGCTCGGGCGTGAAAGGAGCTTCGCGCAGGCGCGCGCCGATTGCGTCAAAGATGGCGTTGGCGATAGCCGCCGGGATCGGCCCGATGGAAGGCTCGCCGCCGCCGAGCGCCGGCATATCTTTCCTGTCGATCAGCGTGATCTCGACGTTCGGAATATCTTCGTAACGCAGGATGGGATAGCTGGCCCAATCGAGATTCTTGATGCCCGAGGAATCGTATTTCACTTCTTCCATTAGGGCGCGGCTGGTGCCCTGAATCACGTTGCCTTCAATCTGATTCTTCAAGCCATCGGGATTAATGACCAAGCCGCAGTCGTGCGCCACGCTGACTTTCTTCACGCTGACCGCGCCAGTGGATTTGTTCACCTCGACTTCAGCGACGGCGGCAACCACGGTGGTCGATCTTGCGCTGATCGCGATACCACGGCCGCGCGCAACGTCGCCGGTCGCCTCGCGCGCAGGTGAGGGGCGCTCCTGCCAGTTCGCCAGCTTGCCAACGGCGGTGAGCGCGTCGGTAGCGCGCTTGTTCGGCGCGGCGTAGCGCAAGCGGAACTTCAAGCCATCTTCGCCCTGTCCGGCAGCAAGCTCGTCCATAAACGATTCGCTGGCGAACACCCGAGCCAAATCTCCCGGCGCGCGCAGCGGCGAAGTGCGCAGTGGAGTGGGATCGGGTTGCACCCAGGGGATGGCGGCGGCGATAATCTTCTGGTTTTCGAAAGTATAGGTGTCCCCACCACCTCCGCTGCCATTCATCATGCCCTGACCGTCGGCATGAAGTCCCAATTGGCGGGAAGTGACCAGAGGGATTCCGTTCGCTTCGGTCCAGGGGAAGCTGCGATCGAGGAAATCCCAAGCGACCACTTTGCCGTTCGCATCCACGCCAGCGCGAACGGTGAGCAGTTGCGCCGGACCTTTGGGCTCCCAGCCGTGCTCGTCTTCGCGCGACCATTGCACGCGCACCGGCTTGCCGACAGCGCGCGACATGACCACCGCATCCTCGGCGGCGTCGTCCGTGCCAAGGCGTCCGTAACAGCCGGAGGCTTCGCGGTAGATTACCTGAATCTGCTCTTCGGGGATGCCCAGCAGCTTGGCAACACGCGCGCGAGTGTCGAACGGTCCTTGCGACGGGACCCAAATGATGGCCTTGTTGCCGCGCACATCAGCCACGGCGCAGGAGGGCGCAAGCATGCCGTGCATTTGGAACGGCCAGCGGAAGGTAGCCTCGTACTTCTTGCTGGCGCCTGCCAGCGCCTGATCGGTATTTCCGCGGTTCACCACAGGCCGGTTCGCGAAGCTTTTCGTATTTTCGAGATAGTCGTAAACAGCGTCAGCATTCGCGGGGAGTTTCGTCTGCGGGGTGGTCCAGGTAACCTTCAGCCCCTTCGCCGCCTGGATCGCGGCCCATTCGCTTTCCGCGACAACTGCGACGAAGCTGCCTTCCCGCACGATTTTCACCACTCCGGGAATGTTCTTCACCGAATCTTCGTCGATGCTGGCAGGCTTGGCTGCAACCGTTGCGGGACGCACGACGCGTCCGTGCAACATACCGGGCACGTGAACATCCTGCGTGTAGGTGAACTGCGCAGTGAACTTTGGCGGCAGGTCCACGCGCGGGACCGAGGTGCCAACGATTTTGTAATCGTTCGGATTTTTTGCACGAACATCCGGCGCGACCTTGAGATCCCAGCCTTCGCCCGTGGCGGCGATGTGCACGTTGAAAGGTTTACCGCCGACAAGCTCGCCATAGGAAATCTTTTTGGCGGTACCGGGAGCGCTTACGATTCCATCGCTTACCACGAGCTCTTCCGCCGGAACACCCAGCCGGCTGGACGCCATTTTGAGAAGCTGCTGTCGCGCGGCTGCGGAGGCCTGGCGCAGTTGCGGGCCGGCGCGTTCGATGGTGCGGCTCCCCGCGGTAATTCCCTGGTCGACGGTTTTGGTGGTGTCGCCCACTTCCATGCGGATATGGCTGAAGGGAATGTCAAGCTCTTCAGCGACGATTTGGCCGAGCGCGGTCTCGACTCCCGTGCCCAAGTCCACTTTGCTGGTAAACACGGTTACGATACCGTTGCGATCGACCGCCAGCCAGGAATCAAGCGAAGCTGCTTCAGGCTCGGCGCTCTCCTGCGCCAGCACAGCCGTGAGGGGATCGAAAATATTGAAATAGACGACGAGCGCTCCAGCGCCCTTCAAAACCGACCTGCGCGAAACCAGCGGAGATTCCATGTTCCGGCTAATATCGTTCAGACTCATGTTCAGCCTCCTTACGCGTTCACGCTCGCGGCGCGCTTCACCGCGCGAATCACGCGCAAGTGGCTGCCGCAGCGGCAGAGGTTACCGTTGAGGGCTTGCTTGATCTGGTCGTCGCTCGGATGGGGATTGGTGTCGAGCAGAACTTTGGCGGCCAGGATCATGCCGCTCATGCAGTAGGCGCATTGGGCGGCCTGCTCGTCGATGAATGCTTTCTGCAACGGATGCGGATGTTCGAGACTGCCCAATCCCTCGAGCGTGGTGATATTGCGGTTCTGCGCGGCGCTCGCCGGAGTGGTGCAGGAGCGCACGGCGCGCCCTTCCATGATGACCGTACACGCGCCGCACTGTCCCAGACCACAGCCGAATTTCGGCCCGTGCAGTTGCAGATCGTTGCGCAAAACGTATAAGAGCGGAGTACCGGGATCGGTCTCCACCACTCGATGCTGATTGTTGACCTGAAGCGAAATGCGCGCCATTCGATATCCTCCCTACTGAACACTGCTTCCCGGGGCTCGAGCCTCGGCGGCTAGCATACACCCGGGGTATTGGGCCGGTGCAAGAAGTTGGAAGCTACATAGTAACAGTAGGCGGACGCTGCTTGGGACCAGCGATTCTCTTCAGATTTGACTGAATAAGGTCAGCTAATGGCTTCGGCGGACGACAATAAAGCAAGACCAGAGGGGTCAGCAGGATCAAGGATGTTCCAACAAGAAGCCAAAAATCGAAACCACCTTGTTCGATTAAAAATCCAAACGGAAGCAATCCGCCAATAAACATCATTTCCACGGCAAGAATCGTTGGTTTTGGGCTTTCTAGCTGAACTGAACGCTGATGTCCCAGCGTAGCAGAGGCTCACCCAATACCACAAATAAGACGGACGATAGAAGCCAAGGCAGAACAAGCTTTAGGGTTGGCAGCCCGAAGAGAATCTTCAGCACAAAAAACTCGACCAAAAAGCTCGGCGCTCCAGTCAATGCGGAGCCGAGATAATAGCTCCGCAATCTTAAGTTGCGATCGAGCTTCCACCAAGGCATTCTGCGCCTCCGCCGCGCCATTCGCCCCGTGAAGATACACCTCGCTTATCGAAACGGAAAGATATCAGGTTTGCTGGGGCACTAAGCGGAGACGGGGAGGGCCATGGCGCTGGATGCTGCGAGCTTGGGCAAGTCCCAGAAATCCTCGCGGCTGCCAAGCAGCTCGACGCCGATGTGGCGGCGGCCTTCGGCATCAAAGCGCGAATAGACCACCCGCGCTTCCACGCGAGTGCCTCGGTCACGCCGGCAGAGAACAACTTTCCCGTTGACGTCGACCGAGTGGCGGCAGACGAACCCGGCGCCGTGCAGGCTCACGGTGGACGTCCAGGTTTCCTCTTCCCAGGTGTGGCGCGGATCTTCGCGGCGGAGCCATACCGGGACGCAGGCTTCCAGGCGAGGGCTGCGCCGCAGATTCTTCCCCAACTGAGCAGCGCGGCGAAGCACGTCCTTCAGCCGGGTCTGATCCTGTACTGGACCGGACTGCACGTCACAGAGCATTTGCGCCTGGACGGCGCAATCGGTGAGTAATTTCTTGAGCGCAGGGATCGAAAAAGAGTCGACCGGCTTTTGCTTCAAGCAGGCGCCGAGCTCTTCCATCTCCTGCAATGCGGCTGGCGCGAAATGCACCGCGCAATACGGCTGGCTTTCGATTACGGTGGCCACCGTGCAGCGGCATCCTTCAAACGAGCACTGGCTGGCTTTCAGCGCGAGCCGCACTTCGGGCAACGCGTATTCGGTGTGCATCGCTCCCATCCCAAGCGCCCTGCCCAGGGCGAATTCGATTGCGGAAGTCTAGTGTGCTGAATTCTTTCCCACGCCTCGCGCCGCTTCGGCGATGGCATTGCCCAGCGATTCGAGATGTGTGCGGCTGTGCTCGCTCAACTGCGAAGCGAATTCGCGCGAGCTTTCGGCGGCTTTGGCCTTGATATCGGCAAGCGCCGATTCCAGCGATTCGAAAGCCTGCTTTACGACCGCCTGGGACTCGGCTTGGTGCTGTTGCGCGGCGGAGGCCAGATTCGCAGTGGCAGAATCAACGGACGATTTCAGCGCGGACTGCAGCTCCTCGCGGGCCACATCGACGCGCTCGCGGATGATCATCTCGAACTGCTTTTCGAAGCCGTTACAAATCTTCTCGATTTTGGCGGAGGAGCGCGCGACGCTTTGCTCGAGAGACGTTTCGATCTGCTCGTGCTGCTTTTCGATGGAGCTTTCGACCTGCTCGCGGTGCCTGGAAAGTTCGGCAATGGTTTCCTTGGCGTGGTCGATGACCGGAGCGGACTGTTCCTTGAGCTTGGAGATGATCCGGTCCACACCTTCGCCGCGCGAGGATTCCAAGCCGCGCTGCAACCGATCGAGGGCGTTCGCTGAAAGCGATTGCGCGAGAGTGTCGAGTTCCCTGCTGCGCTCTTCGACACGCTCGAGGGCGCGTGCGATATCGGATTCAAGGCGCTTGGTCCAGACTGCGTGGAGCATTTTTGCGGATTCCTGGCTGGACTTGTTGAGTTGCTTGAGAGTCTGCTCGATCCAGGGAGCGGTTTGGGTGGAAGCGATTTCGGCAAGCGCGATTTTGGCTTCGTCGCGCAGATTGTGGCGAACATCTTCCATGGTGGCATTGGCCTGTTCGCGAACGGCGGTGGCGGCAGCGTCGAAGAGCATCCGTTCCATTTGCTGATGGAAATCGCCCATGACCAAGCCAGCGGGCTGCTGCGTCGCCTGGACGGCCGGCCGCGTGGCGACGGCTGAGCTAACACCGGAGCCATTACCCGATTTGGCGGCCGCAACCGGCGCTTTGGGCGCGTCAGCCTTCGGAACGGCGAATGGCTTGGATTTGCCATTCCCGGAGGACGACGGAACTTGGGATTCGCAAAGGGTGAGCCAATCCTGGGGAGGCGCGTCGATGCCCCAGATGTTGCCGGGATTTTCAAGCTCAATGGCGGTTTCAAACACGCCGCTGGTATCCATGGGGCGCTTGACCCATTTCACCAGCCCGCGTGCGGAGACTGACTCGCCTTTCTCCTTGCGCGGAAGTTCCAGCATCACCCAGGAATTGGTGAGCACGTCGTGCTTGGATTCATATTTACAGCCATGCGCGTTGACGGTAACAGTGGAAACATCTTCGCGATAGGGTCCACGGTAAGAATCAACGCCCATGACGGTGATGGAAACGGCGGTATTGAGGCGCGTGCTGCGCCGCAGAGGCCGGACCAGGTCGTTGACAGCGGAGGTTGTTGACATGGTTTTCTCGTCCTTACGCTGAGTGCTTTCAGGATAAAAGAAACGGCGACTCGCAAGAGTATCAAATTGCGGGCCTGTGTTAATCGGGTTACTAATGGGCTGGGCGCATACGGTCGAGCCGCTATTTCGGCCCGGCCCCGGAGGGGCAGGCACATTGGCTGTAAGTGGCGGCATCCCAATCCGTCTGCGCGCAAGAATAGTAGCGCCAATCCTGCACGGGCACCGGAAGAGCGGAGTTGGACCGCCCGCCATAGATGTGCATGATGCGGGCGCGAATCGCGTCACTGGAGCGAACCAGCAGGGCCAAGGTTTGCAGGCTCGAAGGGCTGTAATTTGGAAAGTGCGATTCTTCGCGGAAATCGTAGGCGATCTTCCATGCGGCTTGGGTGCCATCAGCCGAGGGGATATCGTGCTCGTAATCGGCGGCATAGTCGACCATGGCGCCGGATTTTTTGTCGTACACACCAATGTCGAACCCCGGCGGGGTGTGATGGTCGCGACTGACGGCCGGTGCGATGTGGGTCTGAAAATAGGGCATCCCCTGTTGATCGGAAAGCACGCGGAAATTGTCGATGTGGATGTGGCCGGCGTAGCTGTCGCGAAGAACATCCTTATGAGCGGCAACGATCGATAAAAAAGAATCCTCCACGGATTTCTTGAAAAAGAAGGTGGGCGTAGCGCACTGGCCCGGGTTAGATGAGGCGCTGCCGTCAATTCCGGGTGGAATGTGCATGAGCAAAGCGGCGCTATGGTGCGCAAGGCGGGTGCGATCGAGTTGCGCGGAAAACCAAGTGAGTTCGGCGGTGTCGGCATCGCCAAACGGAACGGGGCTCGCATGGCTGGACCAGGGCGCGGTGTTCAACACAATGAAGTCGAAATCCGGTACGGTGGGATGCGGCACAACGTAATAACCGGACGCGAGAAAATCCTTTTTCGCGGATGGCTGGCGCGGAAGAGTTTTCCATTCCTTGTCCATCGCGGCCAGCAAAGAAGCGCCTTGCGGCGCGTAATCGTCGATGACCGAATCGTTGTTCCCGAAGGCAAAATAAACCGGAAGTGACGGGAAAGCCTGCTGAATCGAACGGCTGACGAAAGTCATGGTCTTGAGGACGAATTCCTCGTACCCGGAGCCGTCCGGGTGGGCATAGTGCCGATACTTTTGTTGAAAATTGTGCCCGAGAAAGTCGCCGGGCATGAGCACGTAACCGTAATGCACGCCGGAATTGCGGGAGGCATCGAGCGCCGAGGAAAAAAGCGCGTAGTTGGTGTCCGAGCCATCTGGGGCGGGAGGTTGATTCGGCTGCGATGCAAAGATGGAAGACCATCGATCCGCGGGGGCTTCGAGCAGTTGCTGAAGAACGTGGGGATCGGTCCCCGTGAATGGGTCAAAATGGACGTCAGAAAGAATCAGAAAAGCGCCTTCGCCAGGGCCCAACGAGATTTGCGGGCGCGTTGCCCGGGGCCCGGGAGCGAGCGAATTCAGTTTGACAGCGCCAAATCCAAAAAAAACGAGAAGAAGCGCCGCAAAGGCAAATCTGCACATGAATTCTATCGTGAGGGTTCAAACATCAGGAATCAACCAGAGATCGACTCAGAATTGCCGGGAAAACTCAGTGGCTTCGCGACCGTCTGGCGCGTCAGCACGAAGATTGAGCGCAAAGACTGACCGCGAAGCCGCTTTGATATTCCACGCCAGGGGCTAAAGCTTCGCCGCGAGCACGTCGATCTTTTCGATCCTGGGAGGCTCGGCGAGCAGTTCAGGAGCGCGGGCCATCAGCGCGGCAGCTACTTTTCCGTTGAGGTGGGCCTGGCGACCGGCCTCATCGGGGAAAGCGTCGAATATCCCAAACGTGGTAGGACCCATGCGAATACCGAACCAGGCCACGGTGGCCGGCTCCTGCTGAACCAGTGGCAGTCCGTCCTTCAAGAATTTCTCCACTTCCGCTTCTTTTCCCGGCTTTGCTTCCAATTTGACGTATAAGGCGACTTTGGCCATTTCAATGGCTCCTTTGGAAATGAGTGACGCAAGATAGGTTACATCATCGAAAAAGCGGGAGCGGAGAAAAGGATTGTGGAAAAATCAGGCAAGCTTCGATAGAAACCCGCGCGGGGGCGTCAGTCCGCAGCAACACTTTGGAACAAGCTCCGCAGACGCCCTGAGAGCTCAGCGGCAAGCTGGCCCACGTTGGGTTCGGTGAGAATATTTTGCTGATGGCCGGGAATCTCGCAGATGTCAAGATGACCGGTAATGACATTCTTCCAGCCAAGGGAGTGATCCGCGACGATACCATTCAATTGCTTGCTGGCGCGAAACAGAATCACGTCGCCGCGATAACGACGAACGCGGTACCCGTCATACATACGGCCATATTCGATGGTAAGAGATTCGAGAAGATAGGTCATCGACCGGCGTTTCCGCGCCGAGCCGTCTTTGCCGTTGAACTTATCGATAGCTATTCTGGTCCGCGCGAAAGCCTTGGTCATGGCATAACTCATTCTCTCGTGCAAATACCTCGGACCGCGGTAGTTGAGATTCTCACGCTCCAAATCGATTCGTTTTTCCAGCCGGTACCAGACACGTTGAAGACCATTTGTATCCGGTCCAAAATGAGCAACATCAGGATGCATCGTTTGTATCAAGATCAGCGGCAGCACCTCTTCGCCCATGGCCTCAAGCTGCCGGGCTGCTTCAAAAGCTAGCAATCCCCCGAAACAAAAGCCACCAAGCAAGTAAGGTCCACGCGGCCGCAGTTTCCTGATCTCCTGAAGATACTGGGAGGTAATCTTCTCTATCGATTCGTTTTCGAGGTTGCGGCCGTCCAAACCCATCGCCTGTACTCCGTAAACGGGCTGATCGGCCGGCAGCAGACTGGCCAAAGGATAGTATTCGAGAACGTTACCTCCGTGACTGTGCATCAGGAACAAGGGCGGCCTTGATCCATCAGGCTTGATCGGCACGAGAGTGGCCCAGGACGGTACCCACTGCTGCTCGCGAAGCAAGTCGGCAAGGTCGGCGATCGTCGGCGACTGCAGCAAAGTAGCTAGCGGGAGACGGCGGTGGAAGATCTTCTCTATCTCTATGATGATTCGCAGGGCGAGTAGAGAGTGGCCACCCAGTGTGAAGAAATTGTCGCGCACGCTCACGCGCTCTAACTTCAGAACTTTGCACCAAAGCTGAGCAAGGATCTGTTCAGTGTTGTCGCGCGGCGCAAGGAAGTTTTTGTCCGCTCCGGCTGGAGCATAGTCAGACGACCCGGAAATGTTGGGAACGTACGCCTGTGATGCGAGGGTTTTCCTGTCTATTTTTCCACTTGGAGTGAGTGGAAACGCCTCCGTAAACACGAATACGGAAGGCACCATGTAGTCGGGTAATGAGCGGCTGAGGTGCGCGCGCAGACCTTCCATGTCTGGTGCTGCGCCCGTTTTCGGAATGATATAGGCAACCAACTGTTTTTGCCCCAACTCGGCTTCCCTGGCAATGACAACCGTTTCGCGAACCGTTGGATGCTGCTGCAAGGTCGCTTCAATCTCGCCGAGTTCGATCCGGAAGCCGCGGATTTTTACCTGATGATCGGAGCGGCCCAGGTATTCGATGTTGCCGTCGGGGAGATAGCGCACCAGATCGCCCGTTTTGTACAGACGGGCGTCTGAGTTGGTGGAGAATGTGTCGGGAATAAACCGTTCCGCGGTCAACTCCGGGCGATTCAAATAACCGCGAGCCACTTGCACGCCGCCAATGTAAAGCTCGCCCGAAACGCCGATCGGCGTGGGGCTCATGTAGCCGTCAAGCACGTAGATTTGCGTGTTGGCGATAGGCTTGCCGATGGGCACGGTGGAGCGGCTTCCGCTTTTTCGGCACGGCCAGTGCGTTACGTCGACCGCAGCCTCGGTGGGACCGTAAAGATTGTGCAGTTCGGTTTTCGGCAGCCGGTCGAAAAATCGCTGCTGAGCCGCGAAGCCCAGCGCTTCGCCGCTGCAGATCACGCGAGCCATGGATTGCAGGCGTTCCACACCGCCGGCCTCGAGGAAAAACTCCAGCATGGAAGGAACAAAATGAAGGGTTGTGATGCGCTCGGAAGCAATCTTGGAAACAAGGTAGTCGGGATCTTTGTGTCCTTCGGGCCTGGCCACCACCAGGCAGGCTCCGGTCATCAGCGGCCAGAAAAATTCCCAGACGGAAACGTCAAAGGTAAATGGAGTTTTCTGGAGCACGCGATCGGCCGGCCCGATTTTGAAGGCGCCCTGCATCCACAGCAAGCGATTGACGATTCCCCGATGAATGTTGATGACGCCCTTGGGCAAGCCGGTCGAGCCCGAGGTATAGATCACGTAAACGGCGTTCGAGGGCCCGCTGAGCCGCTGGGGATTCGATTGAGAGCGCGACGAAACCTCGGCCCACTGCGTGTCCAAAGCCAGCACTTGGGAAGATTGCGGCAGGCGCGCGACAAATCTTTGCTGGCTCAAGACCAGCGGAGCCTGCACTTCTTTTAGAAGCAATGCCAGGCGTTCTTCCGGATTCCAAGGATCAATCGGGACATAGGCTCCCCCAGCTTTGATGATTCCAAGAAGCGCCACGACCATTTCAATGGAACGCTCGGCGCATACGGCAACCAGCTTTTCCGGTCCGACGCCGTGCTCTCGCAGATAATGCGCAAGCTGATTGGCACGTGCATTCAATTCACGATACGAAAGCGTTTCGCCTTCGAAGGCGAGCGCGGGCGCCTCAGGCGTTCGCTCTACTTGGTCCTCAATGAACTCGAACAGGCACCGGTCGAGCGGGTAGGTCACTTCGGTGCTATTCCATCCGAGGGTAATCTCCACTCGTTCCCGCTCCGTCAGGATTGGCAGCGTGGCCAAGGTTTCAGATGCGCCCGCGGCGATGCTTAGGAGCAGCGTCTCGAAGTGTCCGAGCCAGCGGTCGATAGTGGACTGTTCAAAGAGATCGCTGTTGTAGTCGCATTCAAGAACCAGCCCCGCGGGGCCTTCCACGAAATTGAAAAACAGATCGAAATGCAGAGCGCGCTTGGGATTTCTTTCACACCTGAATTTCAGCCCGGAAAATTCGGCGAGCCCGGGATCTTTGTCGAGATTAAAGAGAATCTCGACCAGCGCAGAGCGTCCCGGATTGCGCGGAATCGACAGATGCTGGAGAAGCGTGCCCAGCGTGCATTCGTGGTGATCGTAGGCGTCCAGCACGCTTTTCTTCACCGCCGCAAGATTCTCCTGGAAGCTGGCGTCGGCGCGCAGGTGCGTGCGAATCGGCAGAAGATTCAGGCAATGCCCCACCAGACAAGTCTCGCCGGTCATCGCCTGGCCCGCGGAGCCGAGGCCGACCACGATATCTTCCTGGCCAGTGAGGCGATAAATCAAAGTTTTCAGCCCGGCCATTAGCAGGACCACCAGTGTCGTGCGCTGCTGTCCAGCCACGCGCTTAAGCGATTTGTGAAGCGAAGAGTCGATGTTGCGCTTGGTGGTGTCGGCGCGCGACGAACGAAGCGGCGGACGGGAATGGTCCGTAGGCAGATCGAGCGGTGCGGGCAATTCCTTGTACTGGTCGCTCCAATAGGCAACAGCAGTTTTCGCCCCAGCGGTTTCAGGGCCGGTGGCCTCAACGTATTTTCGGAACGAGAGCGGGGCGTCCAGAGCAGGCGCCACGCCTCTTTTCGCGGCGGAGTAGATCTGCGCGAGTTCGTCGATAAGCAATCCGCCGGACCAGCCATCGCAAATTATGTGGTGCGCCGTCCAAATCACCACGTGGCGATCGGGCGAGAGCCGAACGATCTTGATGCGCAGCAGCGGACCCGTGGCCAGATTGAAAGGCTGGCGCGTTTCTTCATCGGCCAGCTTCTCAAGCCCAGCTTGCCGCTCAGACGCCGGGCGATCGGCAAGATCGATGAACGGAATTTCGACTCTTGTGCCGGGTTGAACGCGCTGCGCATGCCCGTCCGCGCTGATGCTAGCGAGAAGAATCGGATGGCGCTGCAGAATTTGCCCGACCGCGTCATGAAAGATTTGTGCGTCGAAATCGCCGCCGAAATCCAGGCTGAGGGATTCGTTGTAGGCGATGGCGGCATCGGTAGACATCTGCGCCGCGAGCCAGATTTCGGTCTGCGCTTCAGTGAGCGGGAATTCTGTTTCGAGCGAATCCTGAGCGACGGCGATGGACGCGAGAGGTTCAAGGGTTTCAGATTCCACGCGATGGCCGTTCGATGGCGGGTGCGCCTTGCCCGATGAGCCGGCGGGCGGCGGCAGGAATTCGCCATCGCGCATCTCCGCCAGGCTTTCGCGCAAGGCAGCGTTGAACTTCGAGAAATCTTCCTCGGAATGAGCAGTGGTCAAAACGAATGCGCGATTTTCCCAGATGTGAATGCCGTGCTCTCGCAGGTAATAGAAAAGCAGGGCGGCGAATTTCTGGTCGTGCGGCAGTCCGAGCTGAATGAGCGAAGTGAACTGCGTGATGTTGTAAGGCGCTTCGAACTCCGCCAGGGCCGCGCGCATGTCATTGGCGGCTTGCACAGCGCGACTTGCCAGGCGTTGCTGGAGCTGCGGGCTTGCTTCCTTCAAATGTGTGAGGACGGCTTTGGCCGCTGCCAGCGCGAGCGGATGGCGCACAAACGTGCCGGCAAAAAAGGTGACGCCGACTTCGGGAAACGAGGTGTCGCCGTACTGCCACTGGCCGCCGTCGAGTGCGTCCATGTATTTCGGGCTGCCCGTGACGGCGCCAATGGGCAGACCACCGCCTATGACTTTGCCGTAGGTGGCTATGTCAGCACGCACATCGAAATAAGCCTGCGCGCCGCCGGGATGCAGGCGGAAGCCGGTGACGACCTCATCGAAGATCAGCGCGGAGCCGGTTTGCTCGGTGACTCGGCGCAACTCCTGCAAAAATTCGCGCGGCTGAAGGTCGAGGCGGCGGCTCTGCACCGGCTCCACGAGCACCGCGGCGATTTCCGAACCACGCGCACGAATAATGTCGAGCGATTCGGGATTGCCGTAATCGAGCACGATGACTTCATCGAGCGCGCTCGAGGGAATGCCGGGAGCAATGGGCGCGGCGGCGGCCTGTCCATTTTTCTTCAGGGGACGGAAGAGAACTTCATCGAAAATGCCGTGATAAGCACCAGCGAAGACGGCGATTTTGTCGCGTCCGCTAACCGTGCGCGCTACTCGCGTGGCGGCGAGTACCGCTTCCGAGCCGGTATTGGTGAAGCCGACGCGCTCCATGCCGGTAAATTCACGCAGAAGAGCGGCAACTTCGCCGACCAGCGGCTGGATCGGCCCGATCTCGAAGCCCAGCTTCAGTTGCTCCTGTACCGCGCGAACCACGAAGGGCGGGCGATGGCCGAACATGCTCGCGCCGAAGCCCATGACGAAATCCACGTATTCGTTCCCGTCAACGTCCCACACGCGCGAGCCATCGGAGCGGGTGGTGGAGATGGGATAAACCATTTCTTTCCAGAGGCGATTGAATCCAGCGACGGAGCGAGGATCGGCGAGAATCGGGCGGTTTTGCGCAGCGAGCTTTTTCGATTCGGCGGTGCGGCGCGTGTAGCGGGCGATTAATTCATCGAGAGCTTTTGCCTGGCGCGCGGTGAGCGTGCCGGCGCTTTTGTCTATGGGCTTGAAGGGCCCATGCCATTTAATTGGGGCGAAAGCGATAGAAGATCGCTCCGCGGCGGGTACTTGAGCCGCAAGCGGAGTTGAAACTGCGGACGCTGCCGGTTCGGAAGGCGCAGGCGTGCGGCCAAGCATTTGCAAAACCTGGTTCGTCAGATTTTGCTGCTGTAGCAGAAGCTGCTCGAGCACCGAGCGTGTGTCGCCGGCGACGGCGCCGAGGCTTGCCGGCGACGCGATGGCCGGCAGAGATGCGCCTTGCGGAGGCGCTGAAACGCGAGCAGCGAACTTGTCCGGCGGAAGCTTTGCATCGAGATAGGCGGCAATATCATCGAGCGAAGACAATTCTTCCATCAACTGGCGAAAGGACATCGCCACGCCGAATTTCTTCTGGAACAAGTGCGAGGCCTGCGTAAGGAGCAAGGAATCCAAGCCGAGTTCGAGAAGATTCGACGACGTATCGACACTCGATAGATCCGAGCCGGAGAGGTCTTGAAGTAAGGAGCGAGCGACAGCGACAAGACGCTCTTTACGAGGGGGGGCGGATTGCGGAATGGCTTCGGCTTGCTGCGGAGCCGAAACAGGGATAGACATTTCAGCCTGCGACGGATTGGGCGCGACGGCGACGGGTAATGCGGAAACCTGGGAGAGCGATGGAGCTACGGCTGGAGGCGCGGCATAGTAGCGAGTACGCTCAAAAGGATAGCTTGGAAGCGTGGTCCGATGCCGGGTTTCATTGGCATAGAAGCCGCGCCAGTCGATTTCTACGCCAGCCATCCAGAGGCGGCCCAGAGATTCGAGAATTCCCCGCCCTTCCTGCGCGCCTGCAAAAGGCAAAGACGCGAGAACGGTTTGCTCGGCGGTTTTATTCGGATGCTGGCGCGCCAGCGTGCTGAGAGTCTGGCCGGGGCCGACTTCGAGCAGCACGTTACGCGAGTCTTTCAGCAGCTCGGCAATACCGTCGGCGAAGCGGACGGTTTGCCGCAGATGGCCGGCCCAATATTCGACCGACTTCGCCTGGTCGGCCGTGACCCATTGCGCAGTGACGTTCGAAACGAACGGAATCTGCGGTTCAGAGAATTTCACCTGGCGCAAAAGCTCGGCAAAGGGCGCGAGCGCAGGTTCCATCATCGGCGAATGAAAGGCGTGCGATGTAGGCAGGTGGCGCGTGGCAATTTTTCGGGATTCAAATTTCTTCTCGATCGCTTCAACCGCGTTATACGGACCAGCGACAACGCAAAGGCCCGGCGAGTTCACGGCAGCGATGGCCAGATCATCGTTCAACAGCGGGGCCACATCTTTTTCCGGCGCGCGAACCACGAGCATCGCGCCGCCGGGGAGTGACTGAACGAGAGCGCCGCGACGAGCGACCAGGGAAAGCGCATCTTCGAGCGGGAAAACGCCGGCGAGACAGGCGGCGACATATTCGCCGACGCTGTGGCCGATCATGGAAACGGGCCGGATGCCCCAGGACATCCATAACTGCGCCAGCGCGTATTCGATCACAAACAGTGCGGGCTGCGTGAAGCGCGTCTGCATCAGCAGCTCTTCGGCCGCCTTTTGACGCGATTCGGTGTTGTCGGCCGGGAAGATGATCGCGCGAATGTCGCGATCCAGAATCGGCTGAAGAATTTCAGCGCAACGGTCGACGGTGTCGCGAAAGACAGGCTCAGTCCGGTAAAGTTCTGCGCCCATGCCCGCATACTGCGCGCCTTGGCCGGGAAACATGAACACGACGGGAGGCTGATTGAGCTGCTGCTTATGCGTGAAAACTCGCTTCGCATCACGCGCGTCAAGGACAGCAGCGCCTTCGGCGGCATCCTGAACAACAACAATGCGGCGATGATTGAATTCGCTGCGGCCGGTCTGCAATGTGAATGCCGCGTCAGCCAGTTGCGTGTGCGTTTGATCCGGGCTGGCCTGCTGGGCCAGCGATTTAAGATATTCGGACAGATTCGCCGTAGCTCGGTCAAGCGCTTCCGGAGTTTTCGCGGACAAAGGCAAAAGTTGCCAGGGACGCGAAGGACCGCTCGGCGGCAATTCCGGGGCCTCTTCGAGCACCGCGTGCGCGTTGGTGCCGCCAGTGCCGAACGAACTCACGCCGCCGCGCCGCGGCACGCCGCGCTTGGTTTTCCATTCCTGCAGCGAGGCGTTTACATAAAAAGGACTATTTTCGAGATTCAACTTCGGATTTGGCGCGGTGAAATGAAGGCTTGCGGGAATGATCTTGTGGTGCAGCGAAAGCGCCATCTTGATCAGACCGGCCGCTCCGGCGGCCACGTCGAGATGGCCGATGTTGGATTTCACCGAGCCGATAGCGCAGAACTGCTTGGCGTCAGTGCCGAGCCGGAACGCTTTGGCCAATCCAGCGATTTCGATGGGATCGCCAAGAGGAGTCGCGGTGCCATGCGCCTCGACGCAGGTGATCGTGTCGGGTTCAACACCGGCGAGCGCGTGAGCCATGGCGATAACTTCGGCCTGGCCCTCCACGCCGGGAGCGCCAAAACTGACGCGCTGCGAACCATCATTATTGAGCGCCGCGCCGTTGATCACGGCGTAAATCTGGTCGCCGTCTTTGACCGCGTCAGCGAGCCGCTTCAGCACCACAACGGCAACACCGTTGCTGAAGACGGTTCCGGCGGCTTGCGCGTCAAATGTTCGCGTGTGGCCGTCGGACGAACCGATGTTGCCCTCGTCGAAATAGTAGCCGCGCTTCTGCGGCACCATCACGGAGACACCACCAGCAAGAGCGATGTCGCACTGATACGTGAGCAGCGATTGGACGGCCTGTGCTACCGCGACAAGAGATGTGGAACAGGCGGTGCTGACGTTGAGCGCCGGCCCTTTGAGTCCAAGCTTGTAGGCAACGCGCGTGGTGAGATAGTCCTTCTCGTTGCCGAACATCACCATTTCGGGCCCGATCAGCTCGAGCAGATCGGGACGCTGGTGAAGCGCGTGAAGGAAATAGCTGTTGCGGCTTGAGCCGGCGAACACTCCCGTGACGGAGGAAAGCCGGTCGGGAGCGTATCCGGCGCGCTCCAGCGCGGCCCAGCAGGTTTCCAGGAAAACGCGTTGCTGCGGCTCGATGACTTCCGCTTCCTTCGGATGCACGCCGAAGAAAGCGGCATCGAAGCAATCGGCATTCGCGAGAATTCCGCGTGCGGGAACGTAGCGGCCGTTGCGGCGCAGTTCCTCTGCGTTCAAACCAGATTCCGTCAGCTCTGTGTCACTGAAGAACGAAACGGTATCTTTGCCCGCGACGAGATTCGCCCAGAATTCTTCGACGCTTTCCGCCCCGGGAAAGCGCCCGGCCATGCCGATGATGGCGATACCTTCGTAGTCCCCGATCATGCTTTGCCGAGCTTGCTCCGCAATTCTTCCATGGCGCGCTTCTGCCGCTGCGCACGGTCGCGCGCAGATTCCTTCGCTCCGCCATTTCCCGCCGGAACTTCAGACTTATCCAGATATCTCGCCAGCAAGCGCACAGTGGGATATTCAAACAGCGTCACCACCGGGAACTCGGTGCCCAGGGTTTCGCGCAAGCGGTTGTGCATTTGCACCAGCAACAGCGAATGCCCGCCCAAATCAAAGAAATTGTCTTCCACGCTGACGCGATCGAGCCCGAACAGCCCTTGCCACACGCCACTGATCGCGCGTTCCATCTCCGTTTGCGGCGGCACAAAGTTTTGCGACTCCGCACGAAGCCGCAGCTTCGCCTGAACGGGCGCTGCCGGCGGTGACGAAAGGTACGCTTGCAGATCCGCCACGCGGCTCTTCAGCATTTGAGGCATTTTCTCCAGCAGAACAGTCAGATCGCGCGCCCACCGCTCGACCGCCTGTCGCCCAATCACCCGTGAGTCATAAATCAGCGTGAATCGCAGCGAATCCCCGGGCTCGACCAGAAACATCACCGGATAATTCGTGTGAATCGGCCCAACGAAATCCGACACGAGGATTTCGCTGCCCATGCGCCGTGCGGATTCGTCGACCAAATAATTCTGGAAAACGACCACGCTGTCGAACAGCCGGTGCTTCCAGGGCACTTCGCTGCACGCCTGAATTTCCATCAAGGGCGTGAATTGATGCGCACTCAGCCTTAGTGATTGCGCGTGCATATCCGCCAGAAATTCCACCAGCTTCGCCTCGTCGTTAACAGCCACGCGCATCGGCAAGTTGTTTACGAACGGCCCTACGATCGATTCCACACCGCGTAGATCCGCCGGTCGCCCCGAAAACGCCGCCCCAAAAACAATATCGCCCGCGCCCGATTGGCGGTTCAGTTCGAGCGACCACGCCGCGAGCAGCAAGCTGCCGAGAGTCACTCGCAGGCTGCGCGCGGCAGCATTCAGCGCATTTGTTGCCTCGGGCGACAGCTCTACCGCATGTTCCAAATAGCTTGCGCCGGTGTGATGGCCATTCGGTTCCGGCGTTTCCGTTGAAAACGCCGTGGGCGCTCTGAATCCAGCCAAATGCTCACGCCAAAACGCCTGCGCTCCGTCAGGGGGTTGCTTGCCCAGCCACTCGATATAGCTGCGATAATTCCTGCCCGGTTCCAACTGCGGCGAAAGCCCCTGCGAAATCGCTTCGTAAAGGCGGCTGGCGTCGCGATAGACGACCGGCCAGGACCAGCCATCGAGCAGCAGCGGCGGAACGCTCCACACAAATTTCCAAGTGTCCTCGGAAAAACGCACTAGTGCGAATCGCATGGCCGGCGCATCCGTGAGCGACAGGCCATTAGCGCGGTCTTCCTTGAGAAAATCCACCCATCGCTGCGTTTGTTGCTCAACTGCTGCGCCGCGCCAATCTTCAATTCTCCAGGGCAGGCGCACGTCGCGATGAACAATTTGCAGAGGCTCACGCAATCTGTCGCCATGGATGGTCGAGCGAAGAATTGGATGCCAGCGCAGCGTTTCCTGCCAGGCGCGCTGAAGCGCCGGAACATTCAATGTCCCGCGCAAGGTGCAATGCCACTGATCGAAAGCCGAGCTGGGACCACCGGGATTCGCCGAGAAGAACAAAGTTTGAATGGGCGAAAGCGGGTAGACATCTTCCAGGTCAGGATTTTGCGCGAACAACCGATCGAGCGTCGGCTGGTCCAACTTCGCCAGCGGAAAGTCCGAAGGAGTGCGGCCTTTGGCTTCCGGCGTTGAGCAATGAGCGATCAATTCACGTAATGCGATCGCGAATTCATCCGCGAGATTCGCGACCAGTTTCGCTACGTCATCGCTCGAGCCGTGCGTGCAAATAATTTCCAGGCGGTCGCCAACAACCATGCTGTTGATTTCAAGAGGGTATCGGCGCCTCTGTTTGGGACTGTGCCACGGTCCGGCGGATTCGCGTGCAAAACGAAATAGTTTCGAGCCAGCAGTCACCTGATCGAACTGGCCGAGATAATTGAAAAGAACCGGCGGCTCAGGTGCCGCTTGCAAAGACGGTTCATCGCCCAAATAGCGCAGTATTCCGTAGCCGATTCCTCGTTGCGGGATCTGAAGAAGCTGTTCCTTTACCGATTTCAATGCCTCGCCTGGTTGCCACTCGCCAGCGGACTCGGGAATTTCAATGCGAACAGGGAAAATCGAGGTAAACCACCCGACGGTGCGCGAGAGATCCATGTCCTCGAAAAGACTTTCGCGACCGTGGCCTTCCAGATTCGTGAAGAGCACACGACTCCCGCCACACATGCTCCATGCGCGGGCAAAAGCGGTCAATAGTACGTCGTTTATTCGCGTATTATAAGCGGCCGGAATACGTTGCAGAAGAGTTAGGGTCTCCTCCGTTGTCAGCTGCGCTTTCACGATCTTCGAAGAGCCTTCCGTGTTCAGCATTACCGGCGCGTCCGCGCCGATCAGCTTCGATGTCGAAGCGCCTAGGCTTCCATCGGTAGCCTGGAGCCAAAACGGCAATTCCTCGCGCACCGATTTTTCGCCAGCGTAATTTTTCAGATGCTCGGCCCAATTTTTATAAGACGCAGTTTTGCCAGGTAACAGCAGTGAGTCTCCGGACTTGAGCTGCTGATACGCCATTTCCAAATCTTCCAAAAGAGGCCGCCAGGAAACGCCATCGACTGCGAGGTGATGAACAACAATCAGCAAGCGGTCGGGCTCGCCCAATGGAAGGCTGAAATACGCAGCTTGCCACAAGGGGCCGCACTCCAGATTAAGCCCTGCTTCTGTGGAAATCGCCGCGGATTCGATAGCCCGGCGCCGCTGTTCACGGTTCGGGAAATTGGCGAGGTCATTCCATTGAAGAATCGGTGAGCTTTCGGAAGCGGAGTAAAACTGCCGCCATCCGCTTCCTTCCCGAACAAAACGCAGCCGCAAAGAATCATGTTGGCGGCTCAATTCCTGAAGGGCACGTTCGAGCGTATGCCGCTCCATTTTTTCCGCGACTTCGAAAAGGAATGCTTGGTTGTAGTGATGCGGTTCGTCGAGATTCTGCACGACGAACCAATGCTGGATAGGCGTGAGCGGCGCGTCACCGAAAACAATTTCGCTGGAACCCGTAGACGTTTCGGCAACCTCGGCTACCGCAGCCAATTCCGCAATGGTCTGATGTGCGAATAAAAGCTTCGGCGTGAGCTTCAGACCTTCGCGCCGCGCTGTGGCGATGATCTGAATGCTGAGAATGGAATCGCCACCGAGCTCAAAGAAATTGTCATTGACCCCGATTTTTCCAACTCGCAGCACCTTCGACCACACGTCCGCCAGTTTCTTTTCGTTCGCTGTTCGCGGAGCAATATAGGCGCTGCCCATCTCCGGACGCTGCTGCTCAGGGACCGGGAGCATCTTGCGGTCAATTTTCCCGTTGTTGGTGAGCGGGAGCTTTTCCAGAAAGACAAATGCCGCAGGGATCATATACTCCGGCAACTTGGGCTTCAGATGCTCGCGCAACTCGGCCACGCCGGGCGCAGGAGAATCCGTGACTAAATAAGCGACCAATCGCTTGGTTCCCGGCACGTCCTCGCGAGCCATGACGGAAACTTCGCGAACAGCGGGATGCTGGCGAAGCACCGATTCGATTTCGCCAAGTTCGATCCGAAAACCGCGAATCTTTACTTGCTCGTCTACGCGCCCCAGATATTCAAGGTCGCCGTTCTCGAGAAATCGCGCCAGATCGCCCGTTTTATACAGCCGCGAACCGGGCTCTTCTGTCAGGTGGTCGGGAATAAATCGTTCGGCCGTAAGTTCCGCGCGGTTCAAATAGCCGCGCGCCAGCCCGGCGCCTCCCACGTGGAGTTCGCCGGGAACTCCTATGGGCACCGGACGCTTGTTGCCATCGAGAATATAGAGGCGCAAATCCGGAATGGGTTCGCCGATCACGCTGCCGGAGGAAAGATCCAAGCGCGATAGCGGACGGTAGGTTACGTGGACCGTCGTTTCGGTAATGCCATACATATTGATGAGCTTCGGCTTCTCGTCACCATGGCGGTCAAACCACGGTCGAAGACTCTGCATTTCAAGAGCTTCACCACCGAAGATCACATATCGCAGCGCAAGCGCACGCTGTCCGACGGATTCCTCCGCCTGAATAAGCTGGCGAAACGCCGAGGGAGTTTGATTCAGGACCGTCACTTGTTCCCTGGCCAACAATTCGTAAAACGCTTCCGGTGACCGGGTGACCAGAAATGGAATCACAACAAGCCGGCCGCCGTAGAGCAAGGCGCCCCAGATTTCCCACACGGAAAAATCGAACGCCGAAGAGTGAAACAAGGTCCATACGTCCCGCTCGTTGAAGCCGAACCAGGGCTCGGTGGCGCGCATCAAACGGGCCACATTGCGATGCGCAATCATGCAGCCCTTGGGCTTGCCCGTTGAACCCGACGTATAGATTACGTAGGCCAGGTTTTCGGGTTTCACCACGACCTGAGGATTTGTGGCGGCTCGCGCGGATAGAATCTCTCCGATTTCATCCAGGCAAATGGCGCGCGCGTGGTGCTGCGGCAAAGACGACAGCAAACTCTTTTGCGTCACCAATACATTTACATGCGCATCGTCTAGCATAAATGCGACGCGATCCGCGGGATAACTCAAATCGATGGGGAGATAGGCGCCGCCCGCCTTCAAAATCGCCAAGATCGCAACAACCAGATCGATATTGCGGTCAACGCACAAACCCACTAGCACTTCGGAACCGACTCCGGCATCGATCAGGTAATGGGCCAGTTGATTGGCGCGGGCGTTCAGTTCCCTGTAAGTCAGCGTTTTTTCTTCGCAAGTAAGCGCCGGTGCATCCGGCGTGAGGGCCGCTTGCTTCTCGAAAATAGTGTGAACGGTTTCATCGTTTCCGAGCGCGCTTGCGGGCGTCGCCGCGCGGCCGTGAATCGCATATTCGCGCTCAGCGTCCGTGAGAAGCGGCAATGCATCCGCGGTTGAATGGATATCCGAGGCAATTGCCAGCAGAAGACGCTTGAAATGCCCAAGCATGCGGCGAACGATTTCGTCTTCCAGTCGCCGGCGATCGAATTCGATCTTGAAACTCAGTTGATCGCCGTCATAAGCGGCAAGAGTTGCAGCGAAATTTGTGAGTTCATGCAAATCAACCTGGCGCGTTCGCCACAACGATCCCTGGGAAGCCATCGTCGCGTCCAATCGTTGATTCTCGAAAACGACCAGAGTGTCGAATAGAGATACGCCCGCAGCAACTTGACTGACGCTTTTCACCCGAGCCAGCGGCATATGCTCGTAAGGACGCATCGCGAGCCATTGCGCGCGTATATCCTTAAAAATGGAAAGTGCGGAATCATTGCCCGAAAACTGGACTCGCACCGGAACCGTATTGATGAACAAGCCGATGATTTGGCCGGCATCGGCGATGGAAGAATCGCGGCAAGCGCGGGTCGCGCCGAAAACAACGTCGTTCGCATTCGCGTAGCGGTGCAGCAGAATGGCCCACGCTCCCATCACAAGCGTGTTGACGGTCAGCTCGTGCGCCTGCGCAAGTTCGCGCAATCGGTGCGTCGTCGAAGTGTCCAGGCTGTTCCACATTTCTCCGTGCGGACCCACTTCCTTCGGAGCCGCCCCGCGACGATCGACCATCAGCGGCGTAGGCGCCGTGAACCCTGCTAAGAGCTCCTTCCAGAACGCATCCGCCGACGAAAAATCCCTTTGTTCCAGCCATTCGATGTACCGGCGATATTTCGGAGGCACGGGCCGATCCGCTATAACCCCGGTTTCGAGTTCCGCATAAGCGTCGAAGAGTTCGCGCAACAAAACCGGGTAGCAGCGGCCATCCATGAGAGCGTGGTGGAACGTCCAAACCAGCGAGCAGGAGGCCTCGCCCCATTTAAATAAGGCAAGCCGCAAGAGCGGCGCTTGGCTCAGGTCGAACCCCGCGAGGCGGTCATCTTCCAGAAACGACGCGAGTCTCTTGTCTTGGGACTCCTTTGAAATATTCGCGCAGTCGAAGAACTCAAAAGGCACGGAAACTTCGGAAAGAACGTGCTGGGCTGGCGCACTCGCACCGTCCCAGGAAAAACACACGCGCAAAATATCGTGGCGATTTACGAGCCATTCCCAGGCGGACTGCAAACGCGGGAAATCAATCGGCTCCGGAAGATTTACGACTACCTGCTCGATATCAACGCCAGCCCTAGGTTCCTTCAGGTAATTGAAAAGCATCCCCAATTGCATTGGGGAAAGTGAGAACGAATCCGTGATATGCCTTCGTGTCATTAAGTTGTTTCAGTATCCGCGGCAGAGAGTTTCCCTCGACTATGACGAAACTTGCGCCCCGCTCTCGCCGCGGCGATCTCTCGCGGAGCGCCAACTCCCAGCTGCGTTCAGGTAGAGACGGCTTGGCATACGCATCACAGAGGTGCGCCGGCTTGAAACAAATTCGGTGAGTGCCGGCCAGTTCGAACGATTTACCACATTCACCGAAATCGATATCGAGGGACTCAGCATGGTGGTCGTATGCCACCATTTGCTGGGAATGAACACCAGTTCGCCGGGCCGGAGAATAAATGTGGTGGGTTGTGCTTTCGCGAATAGCGGAAATTTCGCCAGATCAGGATGCTCGACGTCCCGCACCTGAGAAAGATTCGCGTTATCGGGTTCCCCGTACATGTACTGCTCCTGATCCGGCCCATACAGAATAAATTTCTTCTCGCCGTAAATTTGCATGAGAAAAGCGTGCGAAGCGAGGCCGTCGTAATGCAATACCGGAAATGCCCCTCCCCTGCCGCCAATGTACAGCTCGATTTGCGCTCCTCGGTTGAATACCTGCTGCAATTTCTTCAGCGCGTAGGACTCGGAAAGCCAATTAGGTGAAAAATACGGGGGCAAGGGCTCGATATCGTTGCGCAGAGAGGGAAAAACCTCGCCAAGAATGCGATTGCGAAAGTACGGTGCGGGATCTTCCTCGGTGGAGGAAAGAACGCGGTCGATAAAAGCCGACATGGTGTATTCCACCGTTCCCAAATTCGAGTTGTAGTCGGCTTTTTGGTTGCGATCCGGGTTGATGGTGAATCTAAAATCGCCAAACTCGCGCTTGAAAAACTCGGGAGTCCAGCGCAGGGCTTTCCAATCCTTCAGCGCGTCGGTGATCACAACGGGTTTGTTCGCGAACGAATACTCCCGCTCGAACTGGTCGTAGCTTAGATTGGAGCGCTTTTCTATCTCGAATGCCATGGCCTGAAAGCCTTTCCTAA
>DASZMG010000172.1:0-4138 GCA_035551975.1 Candidatus Acidiferrales bacterium
ATTCAGCAATGGAAGATCGCGGACGTTTCGACATCGCTGTTCCGGGCGCGCTGGATTGGGCCCATCCGCTGGTACGGACGTGGTTCCTTCAAAAATTCGGGACGCCCACGGAGCCGCAGGAACGGGGATGGCCCCACATCCTCGAAAACAGGTCCGCGCTGATTTGTGCGCCGACCGGTTCCGGCAAAACGCTCGCAGCCTTTCTGGCATGTATCGACCGTCTGGTTCGCAAAGCCATCCGTGGCGAATTGCGGGACGCTACAGAGGTGCTTTACGTTTCCCCATTGAAGGCCCTAGGTAATGACGTTCAGAAAAATCTGAATGTGCCGCTCGGTGAGATTCTGCAGCTCGCCGGACAGCAGGGGTTCCTGATGCCGGAGATTCGTACCGCCGTGCGCACCGGGGACACTCTGGCGCACGAACGGCGTGCCATGCAGAAGCGGCCACCACACATCCTGGTGACCACGCCAGAGTCTCTTTACATCCTGCTGACCGCGGGAAAAAGCCGCGAGCTGCTTCGAATGGTCAAAACGGTGGTCGTGGATGAAATTCACGCGATCGCTGACGACAAACGCGGGTCCCATCTCGCACTTTCGCTCGAACGCCTGGAAGCCCTGACCGAGGGGCCGCTGGCGCGCATCGGTTTGTCAGCCACGCAGAAGCCAATGGAGTTGATAGGCCGTTTTCTTGTGGGGAATGGCCGGCCGGACCCGATTCTGGTTCACATTCCGCAGCGGCGGGAAATCGATCTTGCGATCGAGGTACCTGCCAGCGAACTCGGACCTGTCGCTTCGAATGAAATGTGGGAAGAGATCTATGCGCGCATCGCTGAACTGGTTGCGCAGCATCGCTCCACACTCATTTTCGTGAATACACGGCGCTTGGCAGAGCGTGTTGCGCACCACCTGGCTACTTTGCTTGGAGAAGACGTGGTGGCGTCGCATCATGGCAGCCTATCGCGACACAGGCGATTGGCAGTAGAGGGGAAACTGAAAGCGGGCGAGATTCGAGCACTGGTTGCAACAGCCTCGCTCGAATTAGGCATTGATATCGGCACGGTCGATTTGGTTTGCCAAATTGGCTCGCCCCGCTCAATCGCGGTCGCCCTGCAGCGAGTAGGACGTGCCGGGCATTGGCGCGGCGCGATCCCAAAAGGCCGCCTCTTCGCCACCACGCGAGACGAGTTGCTGGAGTGCGCTGCGCTGGTCCGTGCCATTCGAAACGGCGACCTGGACCAGATCGTGGTTCCCGAGGCCCCGCTCGACATATTGGCACAGCAGATTGTCGCCGCGTGTGCGGCCGAGGATTGGCAAGAAGACGATTTGTTCGCGCTGGTGCGTCTCGCATTTCCTTTTCGTAATCTTTCGCGTGGCGAATTCGAAGAAATCATCAGCATGCTCTCTGAGGGAATCGCGGCGCAGCGCGGCCGCTACGGTTCATACCTGCACCGCGATCAAGTCA
Organism: Candidatus Acidiferrales bacterium; assembly: GCA_035551975.1. Classification (GTDB taxonomy): domain Bacteria; phylum Acidobacteriota; class Terriglobia; order Acidiferrales; family UBA7541; genus Palsa-295. The sequence continues at coordinate 1,462 of DASZMG010000172.1, forward strand.
ACAAGCGCCTGCGTGGCCGGCGCGGCAGCCGGCTAGCCGCTATCACCAGCGGAGGAGCGATTCCAGACAACGCGCTCTACACCGTGATTGCTGAGCCTGAGGCCATCGTTGTAGGCACTGTTGACGAGGATTTCGCCGTGGAAAGCCTGCGCGGCGATATCATTCTCCTGGGGAACAATTCCTGGCGCATTCGTCGCGTGCAAGCAGGATCAGTGTTGGTAGAGGATGCTAAAGGAGCGCCCCCAAACGTGCCATTCTGGCGCGGTGAGGCTCCTTCGCGCACTCCTGAATTGTCGCTGGAAGTGGCCCAACTGAGGGAGCAAGTAAGCCTGCGTCTAGGTAACGCGTCGGCATCGCTTGAAGTGGCGGGGCCTTTCCCATCACCGGTATTGCACTGGCTGCTGGAAGAGTGCGGACTGGATCGCAGCGGCGCCGAACAAATTGTGGAATACATTCTGGCGGGACGTTCGGTTTTGGGAGCGGTTCCTACGCAGCGGACAGTCATCGCGGAACGCTTCTTCGATGAAAGTGGCGGGATGCAGCTCGTGATTCATGCCCCGTTTGGCGGGCGAATCAACAAGGCGTGGGGCCTTGCGCTGCGCAAACGGTTCTGCCGCTCGTTTAATTTTGAACTTCAGGCGGCAGCCACCGACAATGGCCTGAATATCTCCCTCAGCGAGCAGCATAGCTTTCCTCTTGCCGATGTTTTCCGGTTTTTGCAAAGCGCAAGCGTTGAGCATTTGCTCGAGCAAGCCGTGCTGGATTCTCCAATTTTTGCTACGCGGTGGCGCTGGGTTGCGGGACGTGCGCTTGCTCTCCTGCGATTTATGGGCGGAAAAAAGGTGCCGCCCCAGATTCAGCGGATGCGGTCTGACGATCTCCTGGCCGCGGTATTTCCGCAAGCCCTGGCATGCCAGGAAAATATTCCCGGCGAAATCGCGCTTCCCGATCACCCGCTAGTACGCGAGGCCATGAAGGATTCCTTAAAGGAAGCAATGGACGTGGAAGGCCTCAAGCAAGTGCTTTCCTCGATTGCCTCGGGAGATATCCGCTGCCTCGCAGTTGACACTCCGGTACCATCGCAATTTTCACACGAGATACTGAACGCCAACCCGTACGCCTATCTCGATGACGCGCCGCTCGAGGAGCGTCGCGCCCGCGCCGTAGAAATGCGGCGCGTCTTGCCGGAGTCCGTGCTTTCAGAAATCGGGCGCCTTGATCCGAACGCGATAAAAGAAGTCCGGGAAGAAGCGTGGCCGGACGTGCGCTCGGCGGACGAACTTCACGATGTGTTGCTGGATGTCGTGGTGCTTCCGGAGTCGCACCATGACGCTTTGTCGTTTATTTCGAATACGGCTATCTGGGCTGAGTACTTCGGTGCCTTGACCGGCGGGGGAAGAGCGACCCGCGCTCGCCGCGGAGAAAAAGTGTACTGGGTAGCGGCAGAAAGGGTTGAGCAGTTTGTATCTTTATTCCCGGATGCACTGTTTGATTCCAAGCTTCCGGAAGTGGCGACACCCTCAGTCTCTCGAGAGGAGTTGCTGAGCCGTTGCATCGCAGGATGGCTTTCGCACCTCGGTCCGATCACAAGTTCAGCCCTGAGCCAATTTCTGGACCTTAGATCTGCCGATACTGACCAGGCGCTTCTCCGTCTTGAAGCCAGTGGCTCCATCTTGCGCGGACGATTCACGGAAGTTTCCCGTGACGAGATCGAATGGTGCGACCGGCGCTTGCTGGCGCGCATTCATCGCTTGACGGTTGGTACTCTACGTAAACAGATACAGCCCGTCACCGCTGCTCAGTTTATGGCCTGGTTGCTTCGATGGCAGCATGTAGCTCCAGGCACGCAATTGCTCGGGGATCGCGGCACGCTCGAAGCCCTGCAGCAACTGCAAGGCTTTGAAGCTCCGGCCAATGCATGGGAAGACCGAATTCTGGCGAGGAGAATTGCCAATTACGACACCCGAGTGCTCGATCAGCTTTGTCTCACTGGTGAAGTTGGATGGGGGCGCCTATCTGTTCACCCTGCAGTTGCAGAAGGAGTGGACCGAAGCCGTCGTCGTGTAATCCCTTCCAGCGTGGCCCCAATTACTTTTTTCGTTCGCGAAGACTCAGACTGGATGATTGCGCAGCATGCACAGAAACATGCCGGTAAAGACGACAAGGATGCTGGCTTAAGCCAAAGCGCCCGCGATGTACTGCAGTTCTTGCGCCAGCGCGGCGCGTCGTTTTTTACTGACATCCTGCGCGGTACGAAGCTGATTAAATCGTCCGCGGAAGCGGCGCTGTGGGAGTTGGTGACGGCTGGAATTATAACCGCAGATGGATTCGATAATATCCGCGCCATGATCGATCCTCGGCGCCGAGCGGGAAAAGGGAAAATGCATTCCGCGCGGCCGCGGCACAGTGTCGGCCGCTGGTCCATCCTGCACGCCGATGACGTTCCGGATAGAGAGCGAACGCTCGAAGCTTTGTGCTGGACTCTCCTAAGGCGTTACGGTGTGGTTTTTCGCGAAGTGCTCGCTCGTGAAAGTATCGTGCCGCGGTGGCGCGACCTGCTGATTACATTCCGGCGATTGGAAGATCGCGGGGAAATTCGGGGAGGCCGCTTCGTGGCTGGATTCCTGGGAGAACAATTCGCATTACCCATTAGCCTTGAGTCGCTAAGAGCTGCGAG
>DASZMG010000173.1:0-9075 GCA_035551975.1 Candidatus Acidiferrales bacterium
CCAAATATCTGAACGGACACAGCGACTCGATCGGAGGCGGCGTCGTGCTGACGCGTCCAGCGGACGCGGAAAAAATCTATTTCCTGCAACGGGCCGCGGGCGCAATCCTCGGCCCCATGGACTGCTTTTTGATTTCGCGCGGGATCAAAACCCTTGCTGTCCGCATGGATCGCCACGATTCGAACGGCCGCGCCATCGCCGAATTTCTGGAGGGCCATGCCAAGGTGAAACGCGTGCTCTATCCCGGGCTCGCTTCTCATCCGCAGCACGAGCTTGCAAAGCGGCAACAGCGTGGATTTGGCGCGATGATCAGCTTCGATTTGGGATCGGTGGACGCGGCCCGCACGCTGCTCAACAACGTCCACCTCTGCTCACTGGCGGAAAGCCTGGGCGGCGTCGAAACGCTGATCTCGCATCCGGCAACCATGACGCACTCCGCCATACCGGCCGAAGTGCGCATACAAAGCGGAATCACCGACGGTCTGGTTCGGCTGTCGGTTGGAATCGAAGACTTAGAGGATTTAATCGCCGATCTGGATCAAGCGCTGGCGAAGATCTGAACACCCGCCGCGGGTTCAGCCTTGCTTGCGCACCGAATCTGTTAGCCACGCAAGATAGTCGCGCGAGCCTTTTTCGATGGGCAAAGCAATAATTTCGGGGATTTCGTAGCTGTGCAGCTTCCTGATGCGCTCTTCAATCGCCGAAAACCGCTCGCGGGAGCTTTTAATGATCATCAGAAACTCCGTAGCGGTGTCCACTCGGCCTTTCCAGCGGTAAATCGACTCGACCGGCGCCTGCACCACGTTTACGCAAGCCGCCAGCCGCTCGTCGACTAGCGCCCGGCCGATCTTTCGCGCTTCGTCCACTGAACCGCACGTCACCAGGACCACAATTTTCTCGATCATTCCCTTCTCTCAGTTGAGTACGGGCATTCAGAATGGATTACCCAATCGCCGGCTTGATGAAGATTTGTTTTTACGACAACCCCATTACTGTTTCTATCCAACTTCGGCAATCCGATCTTGCTTAGTTGCTGCGAGAGCGACAAGATACTATCCCTTAGATGGCGATTCAAACGATCAACGGCTCCGAGGGCGGCCACTTGCCTCTGTCCGCGCGGCTCAGCGAGTTCTGGCGCCGCAACTGGAGCCTGCTGCTGGTCGCCGCGCTGGCGCTGCTGTTACTCCAGGATATTTTCGGCACTCACGGCTTGATCGCCATGCGCCGCTCGGAGAAGGAAGCGAAGCAGGTTCAGAAGGAAATCTCGCAGCTCGACGACGAAAATCGCAAGCTCGAAGAGAAGGTCCAGGGACTTAAGTCCGATCCCGCGGCCATCGAGCGCATCGCTCGCGAGGAAATGGGACTGGCCCGGCCCGGCGAATACATTTTCAAGCTGCCGCCGAAATCCCCAACCGCTGATGCACCCGCGGCTGATGCTCCTGCGGCCAAGCCTTAGTCCGCCGCTGCGAAATTTCAGAAAAGCTCAAAGGTCTAATCTCCCGTCACGGGCTTGCTCTGCCGCATCCAGGCCACCAGCTCCGCGCCGCGCCCTTTGCTCTTGGTCCGCGCCAGCGACAGCAACACCATTGCGGCGAAAATAATCAGCAAGCCCAGCGTCGCGCCTGGAATGGTTTGCGCGCCCTTGCCGAGGATCGAAAATCGCCCGTAAACAAATTCGATGTGCACCCAATAGACCAGCAACGAGGTTTGTCCCATCTGCATCAGCGGACTGAAGCCCCACTGCCCCGCGCCCCAGCGGCACCACGCATAGCCCACGAATAGCACGCCCAGCAGCATGGCCAGACGCGCCAGAAAAAAGTTGGGGCTCGTGTGCCAGTAGTCGTACACGGCGTACAAGCGAACGCGTGACGCATCGAGCCATATGGAAATGTAATAGATGGCCACTCCGCCCGCGCCCAGCAGGCTCACGGTGATTCCGGGATTCTCTTCAGCCCAATCGCTGAACAGCAGAAATCCCACCGCCAAGCCCGCAAACGCAAACGCCGCCCAGGGAAAAATCGGGAACAGCCATGGCTGCGGCTTACCGAGGTTGTGCACGCCGTTTATATAAGATTCAAGGAACCAGGGCAGCCAGCGCGGCCGCCATGTCGTCCACAGCGACGGCGCCAGCATTGCGATGAGAGCCGCGGAACCAACTGCCGCCGCAACACTTGCCGCGCGGGTCTGCGCCAGCCAGCAAACCAGCCCCATCAACACAATCGAGACGCCGATGACATTCAGAATGTCCACGCGCAGCAAGTCGGTCCAGGGAGACCACGGAAATCCCAACACGAATTCCTGCACGCGAAACAGCAGCCCCAGCACCAGGACTTCCCCGCCCCGGCGCATGGTCTTCAGCGCAATCTCGCGCGCGTCGATGCCCTTCTTGCGCTGGCGATCGGTAACCAATGCCACCGAGATGCCCGCGAGGAAAAGGAAAAGCGGCGCGGGCAATATCCCGCCGAAGCGTGACCACCCATAAAACGTGCTCAACTTCGCCGCGGGCGTGAGCCAGGAATCGTAGCAATGCACCTGAAACATGGCCAGACAGGCAAATCCCCGCAGCCAGTCGATGTATCCGAGCCTTTTCATTCCACCTGTAGTTCCACGCGTAAAATTACGACGCACCAGAATCCCCGACCCACGCGCGCAAATCAAGTTTTTCCCGGGTTTCACGCCGCCTCAAGTAAAATCCTTTTCTCTTGGCGCCAAATTCCAAATCCTGGCAGATGAGCTTTCCATTCGCCGCGGCGATCTGGTTCGCGATGGTTGGCCTGGCGACCTTTGTCGGCGTATGGCGAGGGCTTACCGCCCGCCGCTTTCTCATCGCTCTCGGCGTCGCCGCTGTGCTGTTCGGATTCGAACTGTTCCTCGCCGCTCCCGGTTTTCGAGACCGCGTGCTGCGCATGCTGCGATCGAGCGGCGGCATCGTCGCCCCGCTAGTACCACTGTTCGCGCTGCTGATCTATGCCTTCGGCGTCACGTCCGATTGGCACACCATGCTCATTGGCGCGGCCTACACGGTGGTGCCCGCAATTCTGGTAGCGGGCAGCGCCGGGAAATCCGGTGGCACCTGGGAAGACTACGCTGCGGTTTTGATCATCTGGCTACCGGTCGAATTCCGCTGGATGTATCGCCTGTTCCCTTACCCGCCGGTGCTCACCCATACGCTCACGATCCTGCTGGCGCTCAGCACAGCCGTGGCAGCGTTCGCGCTGCTGCGGCGACTCGAGGGCGTCGGCTACGGCGTCGAATGGGGACGGGGATTCGGCTGGCAATTCCTGCTGAACTTCACGCTGTTTGCGGCAATCGCCATCCCGCTGGGCATGAGAATGCACTTCCTGGCCTGGGATCCATCTTTCGCGCGCGTGCGCTCGCTGCCGCTGTTTGCTCCAGGGATTTTGCTTTTCACCGCGTGGCCGGAGGAATTTCTGTTTCGCGGCATTTTGCAGAATCTATTTTCGAAAACGTTCAACAATCGGTGGGCCGGTCTACTGCTGGCTTCGCTGATCTTCGGCCTCTCGCACATTTTCCATGCGCCTTATCCCAACTGGAAATATGTGCTGCTGGCCACCATTGCGGGCCTCTTTTATGGGCATGTGTGGATGCGCACCGGCTCGCTGTTGCCGGGCGCGCTGGTGCACGCGCTGGTGGACATCTCCTGGCACGTTTTATTCCGGTAGCACCCGCGCTCGCAGTTGTTGCGGTGTCATCCCGAGTGAGCGAAGCCGCGCCCGGTCAGCGCGCAGGAAAAGTTGTCCTTCGCGACGGGGAATCTCTCTTCGTGTGAAACGTCAGCTCACATACAACAATTGCGGCAGAAGCGGCTACTTCACCAGGCCGGCCAGCGGACTCGAAGCCGTGGCGTACAATTTCTTCTCGATGCGCCCCGCGAGGAAAGCCTTGCGCCCCGCCTCCATGGCCGCGCGCATGGCTTCCGCCATCAGCACCGCATCCTGCGCGCCCGCAATGGCCGTGTTCATCAGCACGCCATCCGCGCCCAACTCCATGGCGATAGCCGCGTCAGACGCCGTGCCCACACCCGCGTCCACGATCAGCGGCACTTCGGTGATGCGCTCGCGCAGAATCCTCAGATTCGCCAGATTCTGAATGCCCATGCCGGAGCCGATCGGCGCGCCCAGCGGCATCACCGCCGCCGCACCCGCGTCTACCAGCTTCCGAGCCACAATCAAGTCGTCGCTCGTGTACGGCAGTACGGTAAAACCTTCCTTTACGAGCGTCTTGGTCGCGCACACTAACGCTTCGGTATCGGGGAACAGCGTCTGCTCGTCGCCAATCACTTCGAGCTTCACCCAGTCGGATAAGCCCACTTCACGCCCGAGGCGCGCCGTGCGCACCGCTTCGTCCGCCGAGTAGCACCCGGCGGTGTTCGGCAAAATGAAAATTTTGTCGCGGTCGATGTAATCGAGCAGCGATTCCTTGCTGCGGTCGGTCAAATTCACGCGCCGCACCGCCACCGTAACCATGTCCGCGCCTGAGGCCGCGTGCGCGCGTGCCATCTCCTGAAAGCTGCGGTATTTTCCCGTGCCCACGATCAGGCGCGAGTTAAACGCGCGCCCGGCAATCACCAGTTTGTCGCTCATTTCCTGAAACCTCTCCGTCCCGATATTCTACCCCCACGCAACGGTCTCCAGTCCATTCAAACGAGCCGTCGTCATTCTGGGCGTAGCGTTCTTCTAGGTTTAACGTTGACATCGAAGCGAGCGCCTTTCAGCGAGTCGAGCGATCTCTCTTCGTGTGTCACACTCGCCACGGCTTTTCCTAAGATCACGGTGCCACCCTGAGCGCAGCGAAGAGTCCCTCTCCGTGTGTCTCGCAACTTGTTCGCAAGAAATCCGCGGCTTTTCAAGGATCGTCGATCGCTGGTCACTCGCTCCTATAAGCCACGCTCAGGCCCTTGCCCACCGGGACCACCACGTGCTCGAAGCCATCCAGCTTCCTCACCGCCGCAAGGTAACCGGCAATTTCGTCGGCGTGTGAGGTCACATTGTCCGCCAGCAGCAACACGCTGGGCGCAAGCTTCGGCATCAGCGTTTCCAGATTTGCCGCCGCGCCCAGACGATCCGCATCGAAGAAAACCACGTCGAACGGCCCCACCTGCTCTTTCACGATGGTTCCGGCTTTGCCCAGCACCAATTCAACCGACTCAAGCAGCCCGGAACGCTGCAAATTTTCGCGCGCCATGGCCTGCTTTTCTGCGCTCAGGTCGATGCTGGTCACACGTCCGCCGTTCGACGCCACGGCCGAGGCCAGCCAGATCGTGCTGTAACCATTGGAGGTGCCAATCTCGAGCACGCGCTTCGCGCCGCTGCTGCGCGCGAGAATATAGACAAGCCGCGCGGTATCCGGCTCGAGGTTCAGCATCTTTTTTTTGTAATCCGACTCGCGCGCATCGTTCTCGCGTCCGTGCTGCTCGAGTTCCGCCAGCAATGCCGTCAAATGCGCTTCCATCCGCTCTCTAGCCTCCCCAAAGATTTCTCATGGTGGCGCTCAAGCCATGTGCTGCGGCCTGGGTTCCTCCACATCCGCATACAAGCGCGCCACCACATCTGCATAGTGCTGCTCGATCACTCGCCGCTTCAATTTTAACGTGTAAGTCAGCTCATCCTTGGCGTAGGCGAAGTCCCGGTCAAGCAGCGCGAACCGCTTCGGCTTTTCATACTGCGCCAGCGGAGCGGTGAGCCGCTCGATTTCGCGCGAAAGCAGATCGCGCACCCAGTCGTCATTGGCCATTTGTGCTGGCGACGAAAATTCCCGGCCCGCCTTGTGCGCCTCGGTGTCAATCGCCGCAAAGTCCGGCACTAGGAGCACCGAAACGAATTTGCGCTTCTCGCCCACCACCATGGCATTGGAAATGAAGTGCGACGTTTTCAGCAGATTTTCAATGGGTGCGGGAGCCACGAACTTGCCCCCGGCGGTTTTGAGCAACTCCTTCTTGCGGTCGGTGATCGACAGATAGCCATCGGCGTCGAGCTTGCCGATGTCGCCGGTGCAAAACCAACCGTCTGATGTGAACACCGTGCGCGTCTCGTCTGGCTTGTTGTAATAACCCTGCATCACACACGCGCCTTTCACCAGCACTTCGCCATCGTCCGCAGTTTTAACTTCCACATGCGGGATCGGTCGGCCCACCGTTCCCACTTTGTTTGCAACTGGAAGATTCGCCGCCACGATTGGCGAAGTCTCCGTCAAACCATATCCCTGATACGCGGGCAGGTTTACTGACCAGAAAAACTCCGCCAGCTCGGGCGCCAACGGAGCCCCGCCGGAACAAAACGAGCGAATGCGCCCGCCAACTCCTTCGCGAATCTTGGAATAAACAATCGCGTCCGCAATACGCCACTTCAACCGTAGTGAGCCGGACGCGTCTTTGCCGTACGCCCGCCACGGAGCCGCTTCGGCTGCCACGTGAAGCGCCCAATCGAAAATCTTTCGCTTTAAACCCGACTCGTGATGCCCCTTCTCCACAATGTTCGCGTAGACCTTCTCGAAAAAACGCGGTACCGCTGCGGTGATCGTGGGATGCACCTCCAGCAGCGCCTCGGCGACTGTCTCCATTTTCTCCAGGTACGCCACCGAGACGCCGCGAAACATGTAGCCGTAATCCATGGTGCGTTCGTAGACATGCGCTAAAGGTAGGAACGACAGGGCGATATCGTCCGGCCGAAAATCGTAGCTGGCCAGCGAATCCACGGCATTGGAAGTCATGTTCGAGTGACTGAGCATCACTCCCTTGGGCTCGCCAGTGGTGCCCGACGTGTAGATGATGGTCGCGAGTTGGTCGCTGCGCACTTCGGCGGCCCTCCGCTTGTACTCGGCAATAGCGCTTTCGCCTGTCGCGTGGATCAGATTTATGAAGCCGACGAAGTCGCCGACGCCGGCGGGCCCCGCGGCGATTACCTTTTCGAGCGACGGCACTCGCCGCCTGCACGCTTCAATCTTCTGCGCCTGTGCTTCCCCCTTTGTAAACACAATGCGCGCGCCCGAATCGTTCAGGATGTAGATCAGGCGCTCTTCGGATTCGTTGAAGTAGACGGGAACGGTGACGCCGCCCAGCCCCTGAATGGCGAAGTCCGCGATATGCCACTCGGGACAATTCGGCGCGAAGACGGCCACGCGATCGCCCGCGCGAAAGCCCATGCTCGCGAGCGCCACTGAAAGGCCCGCCACCCGCCGCAGCATTTCCCTGGCGGAAATCGATTGCCACGCGCTGGCGTCGCGAAACATCTGCGCACGCGGGTTCGCATGGCGCTCCATCGCCTCAAGAAAGCATGTTGGAAGGGATTTGTTTTCAGGCATCTTTTTGCTGCAACTTCAGTTTACCTTGTCATCATCGAGCGGAGCGAGTTCACGGCCGCGCGTGCACTTCGAGATACTCCGCCTTTACCACCGTGCGATTCGCGTCCCCCTCGTTATGCCTGGTCCAATGCTGCAGCAGATCGGCGCGCAGCGCCTTCTGCCCAGCCTCGTCGAGATGGGCGAACGCTCGTTGCGTAGGGCCGAAGTATTGGCGAAAAAATTCGACGACCTCTTCCGGGCCAAACGGATACTCGTTGATGAAATCCCTTTTTACGGCTTCCACCTTCACTTTGGCTCCAAATCTTTGCCGCACAACTGCCTCATCGCCCCACAGCGTTGGCGGCTGGACGCCCGGCGGCGGAGGCACATGCGTGCTGCCGATCTTGAACATCTGTCCAACGAATCCGCCCGGCGTCCAGTTCGCCATGGCGATTAAGCAGCCCGGCTTGCAGACGCGCACGAATTCGGAGGCCACCAACTCCGGACGCGGCGCGAACATCGCCCCGAACATGGAATAGACCACGTCAAATTCCGCCGTGCCGAACGGCAACTGCTCCGCGTCTCCCTCGATAAAACGAATCTTCAACCCTTCTTCGTCGGCGCGTTTGCGCGCCTGCTCAATTAAATTCGTGGCGATATCTACTCCGGTCACGTCCGCTCCCATACGCGCCGCCGGAATCGACTGATTGCCGGTACCGCACCCCACATCCAGCACGCGCATTCCCGGTTTCAGTCCAAGACGGGACACGAAGTCCTCGCCTCGCGATTGATTGTGGCGCGCGATCTGCCCGAAATCGCCCGCCATCCAAGCGGCTTTCATGCCCTTCTTCATTTCCGCGAATCCCGGTGCTGTGCTGCTCATGGTTTTGTCTCCCTTGTTCGGTACCGATAAAGCGGCGGACTTCGCTTTTACCACGACAACCCGCACTTGCACTGTCTTTTTTCCGTACTAAGATGCTCTTGTGGTTGGCTTGCTACAATTTGACGGGATTCACGAGGCGCCAGGGTGGCGTCAGGCCCGCAGCCCATCCTCGGAGGCGCGCTACTGCGAACTTTGGAGTCCTGATTGTCTCCAAATTACTGCCCGAAACCAGCGCTTCTATGTCGACACGTCGCGCAAACTTAGACACCTCGTAAGTCATAGAAAACAAACAAAAGCGACCAACCTAAGTCGACACACATTTTCGGTGCTTCGCGATCCCAAAATCCCCTCCAAATTCTGACATGGCTAATGTCGAAACCCACGAGCCGATCACCGCGCCGCTCATTCGCGCGCCGCGCGGCACCTCCCTTTCCTGCAAGAGTTGGCAGCAGGAAGCTGCGCTGCGGATGCTGATGAACAACCTCGACCCGGACGTGGCGGAAAAGCCGGGCGACCTGATCGTCTACGGTGGACGCGGGAAAGCGGCGCGCAACTGGGAGTGCTATCACGCCATCGTCGCCTCTCTTAAGGCGCTGGAGAATGACGAGACACTGCTCGTTCAGTCCGGGAAGCCAGTGGGAGTTTTTCGCACGCACGACTACGCGCCGCGCGTGCTGATTGCCAATTCCAATCTCGTAGGACACTGGAACGACTGGGCTCATTTCGACGAGCTCGACCGCGCTGGCCTGATGATGTACGGCCAAATGACCGCCGGAAGCTGGATCTACATCGGCACGCAGGGGATTTTACAAGTGACGTACGAAACGTTTGCCGCGGCCGGGCGTAAGCATTTCAAAGGGGATCTTGCGGGAAAACTGATCGCCAGCGGCGGC
>DASZMG010000174.1:0-36135 GCA_035551975.1 Candidatus Acidiferrales bacterium
ATCTGCAACCGCCGCGGATATCCGTTCTTCGTTGGCAGCGGATATTTGGTCATCTTCAGCGTCTTCCAATCCATTTTTCCAAGCGACGCCGGCTCGGTCGTGATCGTGAACCAGATATTTCCCTCGGTATCGTTCGTCAAGCTGTAGGTCCGCCCCGACTCCCAATAATTCGTATACTTGCCCGTCTCCGGATCGAACTTACTCAGCGGATCGCCTGTCGCCCACGCGTTTCCGTGAGGATCGAGCCGCACGGTATGCTTCGAACCGCCCGGCTCAATTCCTTCTTTCCCCGCTTCATACGGATCCTGATATTCGGTGATCGTCTTGGTGTTGGGATCCCAGCGCCCCAGCTTGTTCGACGCTTGCTCCGTCAGCCAAACCGCGCCATCCGGCCCTTGGTACGCCGAGTGCACCGCCGCCGTGCCCACGTTCGGCACCGGGTAATCGTCCATCGCGCCGGTCTTGGGATCGAGCCTGGTAATTTTGTTCGCCACGCCAAAATCGGGAATCCACAAATAGCCGTCTTTTCCCGGCGCCGCGCTGAATGGCATGCGGCTTGGTCCCGGCATATCGTATTCCACGTAGTTGATCTTGTAGGCGTCCGGAGTGAACTTCAGCACGGTGTCCTTGTATCCCGGCAGGTCGGCCGGCGAGCGAGTCAGCGTCGCTTCGCTGCCGAAAACGCTATCGAGATAATTCGCCACGTCGTTCGCGTTCTGGTCCGTCAATCGCCAGGACAAGCTGAAGTGCATCGCATCGCGCATGTATTGCACGCGATCCTTCCAGCCATCCTCGTCGCGCTGCACCGCGGCCATGCGCGACTGGAATCCGTGGCAAATGAAGCAGCGCGTAAACAGCACCGTCTTGCCTTCCGCCGGAGGCAGCAGCACGCGCGCCTGGTCGATCGAAAGGTCGCTCCAGCGCACATTCCCCTTCTGCAGCGCGAAGTCGAGCGACTTGCTGTCCGTATCGCCGAGGTTCACGCCCATCTGCGCTTCCGCCCGGAATCCCACCGCCCGAATCCCCACGCGATACTCGCCTGGCATAATGTTCTCGATGCGATAGTGCCCCTGCGGATCGCTCAGCGCCATGAACGTCATGCGCGTTTTGGTGTTCTGCGCCTGCACGAACGCGCCTTCAAACGGCGTTCCCTCCGGCGACTTCACCGTGCCCATAATCGTCGCCGCCTTCGCGCCCGCCATCAGCGACGCCGCAAACAAAACCGCGCCAGCCATCCCAAGCATTTTTCTGAATCGCATCTCCACTCCTTGACGTTGCTTTTGATTCTCGTTGTCACTCTCACCACGGTCGATCCCATCAATGGTCGTCACGCCGTCATTCTGAGAGGCTGTGACTTTTTTGATTTTGCGCGAAAATCGATACTGAAAAGAATCGAGTTGCGCGACAAAATTCGCGTTTCTCGGAATAACGTCACGCGCTCTGAGCGCAGCGAAGAATCCCTCTTCGCTTTTCTATGGCGCTCAGCCCCGGCAGGGGCGGCATATTGTAGCCCACCGTGCTCGCACGTTGTTTGTGCGAGCCAGCGGTGGGAAATTCGACAGCGCGAAGCGCCCACCGCTCGCGGTACCGTTCCCGCGAGCCTTACTCCTCTACCTCATTTACTTCCTTTACTTTCTCTACCTCGACAAATCTCTAATTCCCCGCTTTCCCGTTCCCCACTCCCTCGCCACCGGTCAAATAAAAATACCCCACCTTATTATTCGACGGCGTGCCGTACCACATCCTTCCCTCGTTATCCGGAATCAGCTCGCGAATGGTGTTCTCCGAATGCGGGAACGGATACTCCACCGTCTGCCCCGTCTTCGGATCGAAGCATCCCAGAACATCCATGTTGTACGACGCGTACCAGATATTTCCCTTCGCATCGATGCCCAATCCGTACGGCGTCGGCATCGGCCCCGGCAACTGAAATTCCTTCATGTCCTGCGTCTTGGGATCGAACCGCAGCATCTTCCCGCCGCGAAACTCGCCCGACCACACGATCCCGTTCGCATCCACTTCAATGCGCCGCGGAAACGAATCCTTGGTCAGCGGCTCCCATAGCGACACCTTCATCGTTTTGTAATCGACCATTCCGATCGCCGCTGGCGGCGCCGTCTTGGTGAACCAAATGTTTCCGTTATGATCCGCCTTCACATCGTACGCTGCCGGAACTTCCTTCACTTCCGTGTACTCGTTCGTCTTCGGATCGAACTTCCCCAGCGGATCGCCCGTGAACCACACATTCCCCGCGCCATCAAAGCGCAAGGTGTGCTTCGATCCCGCCGCGTATCCCAGCTTCCCCGGAATGCGCCGGTCCTGATACTCCGTCACCGTCTTCGTCTTCGGATCCCACACGCCCAACTTGTCCGATCCCTGCTCCGTCAGCCACACTTTGCCATCTGCCGCTTCCACCGCCGAGTGCACTGCCGCCGTGCCCTCGTTCGGCACCGGGAAATCTTCCATCGCGCCCGTCTTGGGATCGAGCCGCGTAATTTTATTATTGATCCCGAAATTCGGAATCCACAGATAGCCATCTTTTCCCGGCGCCGCGCTGAACGGCATGCGGCTCGGCCCCGGCATGTCGTATTCCACGAAATGAATGCTCATCGCCTCCGCCGCAAAAGGCCGCACCGTATCCTTATACTCCGGCATATCCGCGGGCGACTTCGGCAGCACCGACTCGGGCCCGAACAGTTTCGCCAGATACGCCGCGATCATGTCCGCCTGCTCATCGTTCAGGCGATCCTCCAACCCGAACTTCATCGCCGTCTGCATGAACTGCACGCGGTCGCGCCAGCCGTCCTGGTCGCGCGTCACCGACGCCATGCGCGTTTGAAACGCGTGGCAGGTGAAGCAGGTGTTGAAAATTTTGTCCTTCGCGGGAGACGCGGGCCACAGCTTGCTGGCCTGGTACACGTTCAAATCGTTCCAGCGGACATTCCCTTTCGCCAGCGCGAAATCCTCCGACAGATTCTGGTCCGCCGCGATCTTTACGCCGCTCTGCGCGTCCGCCTTGAATCCCAGCGCCTTGATCGCGATGCGATATTCGCCCGCCGGCACTTTCTCCACGCGATAGCGCCCTTGCGCGTCGCTCAGCGCCATGAAGGTCATGCGCGTCTGCGCGTTCTGCGCCTGCACGAATGCGCCCATGAACGGCGCGCCGTCCGGCCCTTTCACCGTGCCGGTCACCGTGGCCGCGCGGGTTGCCGTACCGATCAGAATTGCCAACGTGAGAACCGCGAGAAACTTGCAGCGCGATGACATTCCGCCTCCATGTGTCCGCCCGAGAGAATTGACAATGTGAGCCGCTGGACCGGCTCCTGCCTCGACGGGCGCTTGCCCCAGATTATGCCTTGCGAAACCCATTTCGTCCCTCTTTTCTTTTGCCACAGACGCGCTTCGCCGCCGGCCCGTTTCCACGGGCGCGTTGTGATCCCGAGCCGACGATCCGATCAGGATCGGAGTCCTGAACGGAGCAGCGCGAAGTGAAGGATCTCTCTTCAGCAGCGACGAGCGCTCGCTCTTCGCCTTTTTGAGTGTCGAGTGGCATGTGCCGACTGTGATTATTTTCGGTTGTTTGCGACGAAAATTACTCGGCGCAGCGTGTCGAGTAGGCGAAAGGTTTTTCATTGGCGGGGCGAGCCGAGGCAGTGGTGAGTGACAAGCGGCGAGTCGTGAGAGAAACTTCCGCAGCGAGAGCATTGCAGGTCGCGGCTTTAGCCGCGACAAAGATAACGATGCGAACCTTCTTACCGCTCGCGGTGAGGTTTCCGCGAGCATTCGCTCTTTTGAGATTCCCGCAGAACAACAACCCACACCAACACTCGCGGAAACCACACCGCGAGAGGAACGCCGTTGGCGGCTTCTCCTTTGTCGTTGCTGGAGCCACGGCGCGGGAAGACGGATGGTCGCGGAGGCGAAAGGGGTCATTTTTAGTGACGGGTGGGCTGTACCGACTCTGATTGTTTTCAATGAATTGGGGCTGCGCTGACTCGGCGGGAGTGCCGGGTGGGCTTTCGCCTCGATTGCGGTGAAATTCTCGTCGAAAGGCTGTGAGTGGAGGCAGGAATCGGCGTGGATTTTGCGGGGCGCCTGCAGCCGTCCAAGCCTGAACATATGTACTCCGGCGATAGAATACGGATTGATTATCTATTGTCAATGGGAATCAGGGAATGGGAAGTATAGGACCCTAAAGTTTTCGCGGATTGCCCGCTCTTTGCAGCAGACTCAACAAGTTCGCCGACCCGTTAGGGGTTTGCTCCTGTGCTACCTGTGCTTTCCAAAAAGATGCTCGGCTACGTCGTCAAATAGGCTGTCAATGACGCCGCGGATTCGTGGTGAGATTCCGTCGCCGTAGCCAGGGCGGTCGAGCAGAAAATTGTGCAGGTTTGATCGCATTTCAGGGTCGAGGTAGCACCTAGTTTGAAGACCTCCAAAGAGATCGAAAATTCCCATCTCGGCAGAATCTGCCATTGTCTCCAACTCTCGAACTCCGACGACAGTCAAAGCGTCTACCGACACTGTAGTGCGCAGAAGAGACCTGTCGAGTATTTCGTTGAAGCGATTGTTTATGTGCCAGTTGATTAGTGGTCCGTCCAGAATATGATCCTGAACGACAAGAACCGGAACAATCCGGGTGACGTGTTCAAGAGGGATATCTCGCAGCGATCGCCGAGTCCTGCGATCTCTACTGAAAAGTCTTTCAATCTTCCGGGCTAGCTGTTTGCATCCGCAAACGACCTTAGACTGCAATTCCTTCTCAAGTAAGTTTCGATCGCCTGAGTAACGAGCGGCCCGACGGAGGAAACCACCTTTGTATTCCATCGGGATGAGTACGCTGTTCCTCATAAGCGCCCCATCGAAGCACTCGTTGCCATCGCTCCACTTCGGGAACGGCCAGAACAGGAGATCCTTGAAGGTTCTATCTCCCAGGAACCAGTTCACATATTCCTCGAAGAGAATTCCCCACGCTCCTGAGAGGTTCGGACGTTCCGCTCCCGGTAGCCCCTCGTGGATAGTCCAATAGACGCCGCTATGAATCTTTTCAACTAGGAGACCTAAATCAAAGCAATGGAATTTGCCTGGTTGCAGTTGAATCAGGGGCTTATTCCGAAACGGGACCGAATCGAAACGCCAGTCAACAGGCCCGGTACCCTGTAAAGCGACTTTGAAGTCTTCCACCGTCGTAGATACGCTGTTCAGAACTCGGTCCAATTCATTCTGATCGATGGGCGTATCCTTCCTGAACACTATGCGATCTAGAGTGAGGAACTCGGGGCGTCGTGTGGTTCCATTCTTATCGTGGTAGTGCACAAAATACGCGTGGAAACCGAGCATTAGAGTAAGCCAGTTATGAAGCGAAATACCGGTTATCCGGCAGAACTCCCGTTCGAAGTCAAAGCCTTTATACTTCCGCATACGCCGGGCAACAGGCTCCTTCCGAAGAAGATCGTGGAACATGATTCGAGCACGATAGGCGACGTGCTGGATTGAGGCAGGATTTTGGATCTCAAATGGACCGAGCATTTGGACCATTAGAGCTTTGGCGATGTTTTCTGTCTCGCACGTCTTTACGGATCGCCTTTCTTCTTCGGTCATCATCAGATCGGTCATCATCAGGCAGGCTTCGCCCAGGGCGTACCGTGCGCCATCGTCCTTCAAGGGACTGCGCGTGCCTCTGCTGTGCTCAGCAACAAGTCGGGCGACGCTTAGAACTTGGGGCGGGTAAAATGCCGGTCGATCAGACAGGTGAGTCGGTCCGAAGCGTTCTTTAAGCCGTGCAATTGCCTCGTCGCTAAGCATCCCCCCGCTACATCTTGCTGTATTCGCGCTATGGAATCCCTGTCGCGCCTGACGAGCCGGAAATCGGCGCTCATCTGACAGAGGAGCGTCAGCGAATCCACAGCGTCCAAATCGCGGATGAGCGAGATCAGTTCAGGCAGGCTCGCCGGGCGATCGTAAACTTCACGATATTCGATAATGGTCCCGACTTGCTGTAACGGTGGCTTCAAAGTTCTTCAAACCAGCATCAAATTTGACGGTCCATTATATCGTTTTATGGATACGAGCCTCCGATTCGCGGGGCGGATGGGCCGGGAGCTCCTCGGGATAGCGATGTGTGAGCAGGATGGCGCGAAGAAAGGCTTCGGCTGGCGGTTCCTCCGGAGTTACCCGGGAGCGATGGTGAGTTTGAGGCCGAGGGATTTGGCGACGGCGTAAAAAAGCAGTGCCGAGTGATTCGTGGCGAGGGACTAGAGAAAACTGAATCGGCGTCTTCGATAAAAGTCCGCGGCGAAATCAGCGCACGAAGAGGATCCCTCCCCTCCTGAGAACCGATCGGGTTCGGGATCACAACGCGGAAAAAAAAATGGCGAGTGGCTGGTGGCGAGTGGCTAGAAAAAACCGAAGCGGGGCGATGGAACGAGGGCGCGCGGCGAAATCGGCTCACGAAGAGGGATCCTTCGACTCACTTCGCGATCCTCGACGGATCGCGGACAACATTCGCTCAGAGAGTGTGACGTTATTCCGAGAAACGCGAATTTTGTCGCGTAAACCGATTCTTTTCAGTATCGATTTTCGCGCAAAATCAAAAAAGTCACAGCCTCTCAGGATGACAGCGTGAGAGGCTGTGACGAGTGATAGCCAAAAAAGCTAGGCGACTTTCTGCGAATAGAGGACGAAGCCGCTTCCCTCCCGAACATCGCCAGCGGTGACTTGGACGAGAGGAACGTGCGACGCGGGGTACAGCCGATTCATGTCGCGCACGAATGGGTCGGACGCCTGCAGCACCGTAATCCTGGATATCGCTTTCCGGTTTTCCTCTCCGGGGGATTCATAGAGGGCATTCGCGATCAGTCGCGTGGCAGGGGCGACGCCCATTTTGTCCGTCCACGGAGCCGACACGATCAGATTCCAATTTGAGGTCGCATCGAGCGAACTGTTATAGAGCATCGCCAGGCGGAATTCGCCGTGCTGTTCCTGGAGCCGATCGACCATTTTTCCGACGTCATCTACCAGCGTGAAGATATACATTCCAGAACTCCATTCGGCTTATTCCGTATTGCATCCAGTATCTGTTTGGCGCTCCGCTCATCATAACTTCCCTGCGCCTCGTAACGCGATTCCGGTTTCCATTTGGTGGCGACAGACCAGTTGCTGAGCAGTTCCGGCCGATTTCCCAAAAGCTCCGTCTCCATTCCAGCTAGAAGCTTTAAGTCGTCAAAATCGTGAGTCCTAAAGGCATCTTTCAACCGGCTGCCCCTTTCAGGATACTCGCCAACCCCGAGAGTGGCACATACCTTGCCTTCAGAGCCAGTTCCACCACATAACCACAAAGGTAAACACAGCCGTCAAAAAATCCCGCGCTATAAAGCGCCTCCGCCTCCTTCAGCTTCGTCCGCGCCAATTCCTGCAGTTGTTGTCGAGTAACCATAAGCTGGGAACGCCGAGATTACTTCTTTGCAATCGCCTCGACAAGCGGTACTCGCCACGCAGCGCGATCCTGGTCAGATCGCGACTGTGTGAATGCGACCCTAACCGGGTCGCGAATACGCGGCTCGGCATGACAAGTAACGTTGGCACATGCTCGGTGGAATTTGCACTCGAAGAGAGGTCCCTCGACTCGCTGAACTGCGCTCGCTTCGGGATGACAACGTAAGACAAAAACAACAGCAACCAGTGGGAGAGACGCGCCTCCTCTGCTTCCTCTGTTTCATCCACCTCTTCTGGCTCTTTCTCCCCGAAACCGCGCATCCAACCAGCCCGTCTCTAGCTGTGCTATGCTCCGCCTAAATCGACCGGAGGTTCTCATGCGCGTTGCGCCGAAAATTCTCACCACCGCGTTCTCAATTCTTTTCCTTGCTTCGCTGGCCGCCGCCGCAACCATCACCGGCAGCGTCAAAGGACCGGACGGCGCTCCTTTCATGGGCGCCTTCGTCGTCGCTGAAAATAATCAGAACAAGATGTCCACGAGCGTCCTCTCGGACAAGCAGGGCCACTACCGCATCCCGAATCTCGCAGCCGCCAACTACTCCGTGCACATCCGCGCCATCGGATACAAATCCGACCCGCGCAATTCCGTGCAGCTCAAGCAGAACGGAAAAGCTTCCTTCGATTTCTCGCTGCAAACCGCGCCGGTCCGCTGGACGGAGCTCAGCACCTATCAGGGCCGCATGCTGCTGCCCAAGACCGACAAGCACGACCTCACCCGGGGCTACAGCGACAATTTCTTCACTTCCTGCATGATCTCCTGCCACTCCTTCCAGACGCGCATGGCTCCCACTACGCGCGATGAAGACGGCTGGCGCGATCGCGTCAATTACATGCGCAACGTAATCTTCCCCTCAGAAGGGGAAGGCGCTCGCCTGACCGACGCGCGCGTTGACGACATTGCTGCCTATCTCACCGTGCTCTTCGGCCCCAATTCGCCCAAGCCCGCGGATCCATCTACACTTCCCGAATACAAAAACACGCTGCGCCCGTTCACCGATAAGGCCATGAACATCGTCTACGTGGAATATGATTTCGGCGGCACCAAGGGCATCGGCCCCTGGAGCGCAGCGCCCGATAAAGACGGCAATTTGTGGATTCCCTACTACGGCCGCGGCAACGAAGTGGTTCGCCTGAATCCCAAAACGGCCGAACTCACGCGCTTCCCGCTATCAACGGACAAAACCGCCGGCATTCACTCGGCGATTCCCGCACCCGACGGCACCGTCTGGTTCAGCGAAGTGAATTTCGGCGCGATTGGCCATCTCGATCCGAAAACGAAGGAAATCGTCGAGTATCGCGACACTTCACCTGAAGGCAAGCAGATCGGCAAGCACACTGTGCGCGTGGACGCCGATGGAAACGTTTGGTCCAGCGGCGGCCCGATTTCGAAACTCGATCCGAAAACGAAGGAGTTTTCACACTTCAACACGCCCGGCACCTACGGCAACGAGCCTGACGGCAAGGGCAACGAGTGGTTCACCGTTTTTCGCAACGACGGACCCATCGTGCGCATCGACAAGGACGGCAAGATCACCAAGTTCGCGCCGCCCACAAAGGGCAAGCCGCAGCGCCTTGAATTTGACGCGGCTGGAAATGTGTGGTTCTCCGAGCGCGTGGGCAACAAGATCGGCCGCCTCGATCCGAACACCGGCGAAATCAAGGAATACGATTTGCCCGGCGCTGCCGCCAGCCCCTACGCCATCGGCATCGACCGCAACCAGATGGTCTGGTACGCCTCGCACGAGCAGGACACTTTAAATCGCCTCGATCCCGCGACCGGCGAAGTCACCGAGTATCCCTTCCCGCAATCGGAAATTTCCATGCGCGAATTTTTCATGGACGCGCAAGGCCATCTCTGGTTCGGCACATCCTCGAACAACAAGGTGGGCTACTTCTATTTGGAAGATTCGAAAGAACTCGCCAGCAAGTGACACTGGCGCACGAAGCGCTGAAGTTCAAGTCGCCAATCTGCTGCGCATTGACATCGAAGAGAGATCCCTCGACTCGCTGAACATTTTTCTCTACGCCCTCGCCGGGCGCGGCTCGCTTCGGGATGACACCGCTTGACCGATTGAACTGCAGTGCGCGAAAAGTTAGAGGACTTTGAGCACTACGAGGGTGCGGTCGTCCGCGGGATGTTTGCCGCCAGAGAAGCGGTCCACTTCCTCGAGGATGCGGTCGGCGATGGCATCGGACGATTGCATGTGCGTCTCGGTGACCAGCTTGATCAGCCCCGCGAATCCGAAGAATTCTCCGGTGGCGTTTTGCGTGTCGCCCACGCCATCCGAGTAGAAAACCACCACGTCGTCCTTGTCCAGGATGAAGCTGCGCTCGTCGTAAGTCGCTTCGTCGAAAATGCCCAGCGGGAATCCCGCCAGCGGAATTTTTTCGCACTTTCCGCCGTGATACAGCAGCGGCTGCTCCTGCCCGGCGTTCGCGATGCGCAGCCGCCGGTGGCGCCGGTGCCAGCTCGCGAAGCACAGCGTCATGAAGCGGCCTTCGATCAGGCGCTCGCCGAGAAATCCGTTGATAGCGCGAAGCATGTTCGCGGGGCGCGGCTTCTGCGAGCCCAGGCTGCGCAGCGTGCCCACGGCCACCGCGCCATAGAGCGCGGCGGCGCTGCCCTTCCCGCTCACGTCGCCTAGCGCGACGCCGAGGTCCTGCGGACCGTAGCGGATAAAGTCGTAAATGTCGCCGCTCAGCTCGCGCGAAGAAACCACGCGCGCGGCGATGTCCAGTCCGAATTCCGGGCCGGGCATCCGCGGCAACAGCGCGCCTTGAATGCGGCGCGCGGCGTTCAGATCGCGCTCCATGCGCGCTTCGTCGCGCGCGACCTGCTCGTAGAGGCGCGCGTTTTCGATGGACACCGCGAGGTGCGCGGCGAGAATCGAAAGCACCTGCACGTGGTCCGGCGTGAAATAATTGAGCTGCGGACTCTCCAGATCCATCACGCCCACGACGCGGTTTTTGAAAATCATGGGGACGGCCAATTCGGAACGCGTCTCTGCATTTATCATGCGGTAGCGCGGATCGAGCGTCACGTCCGGCACCACCACCGGACGCCGCAGCGAAGCCGCCGCTCCGATAATTCCCTCGTAGACGGGAACAGCCGCTTTTTCGTTCACGTGCTGGCCGAATTTAACGGTTACGTGGTGGCGGAACACGCCTTCCACGTCGTCTTTGAGCAAAATGCTGAAAATTTGGTAGTCGATCAGCCGCTTGGCCAGCTCCGCCGAGCGCCGCAGCACTTCTTCCACTTGCAGGCTGGAATTTGCCTCGCGCCCGATTTCATTCAGTAGCAGCAGCGTTTCCGCTTGTTTCTGCGCATTCTCGTAGAGTTGCGCGTTTACGATGGCTGTGCCGATGCGGCTGGCCACCAGCGTGAGAATGTTCTGCTGCGTGGGCGTGAAATAATCCGGCTGGCGACTTTCGATGTCCATCACGCCGATTACGCGGCCGCGAGCGACCAGCGGCACAGCCAATTCGGAGCGGACGGCGTCCACCGCCGAAAGATAACGTGGATCGGTGAGCACATCGCCCACGCGAATGGCCTGGCCGGTGCTCGCAGCCGTGCCGATGATTCCGTCTCCCATGGGAAGGCGCCAGTGATCGACAACTTCCTTGCGGTGCCCGATGGCGAAGCGGAAGCTGAGATTGTTCGCGCTCTCGTCGACCAAAAGGACGGCGAAAATTTCGAAGTCAATCAGCCGCTTGACCTGCGCCGCGGTGGTGGAGAGTACCTCGTCGAGATTCAGCGTGGAATTAATTTCCCGGCTGATCTCGGTGAGCACCGCCAGCACATCGGCGGGCATCTCCACTGTCGAATTGATTTCGATCGAGTCCATATGCTCCGCGGCATCCGGCCGCTGATATGAGCTTCCCAAGTGCGCTGTTCATCTGTGCAGTTCAGGCGGCCCGGCCGCCTGTAAGTTTGTGTTGGTGATGAGTCAGAGCATTATAACAGCCGCGGAATAACTGACGGCGGATAGATGCACTTGCGACAAGGCTATCTCATAAACGGGTGAACTCCGGAAGGCCAGTTTCTTCAGGGGCTAAAGCCCCAATAGTCCGACGCTTATTTGTCGGAGCTTCACGCTTCGCTGCCGTAATGCCGCGCGAAAAAGCGCGAAACCGAAGACTCGCGGTTCTTTCGCCAGCGATCCTATATTCGACCCTAACCGGGTCGCACCGGATCGCCAAGAACCGCGAGCGGTATGGCGCTTCGCGCCGATTTATTTCCCAGCGCTGACGCGCTGGGCTACAGTCTTCCGCTCCTCCGGAGCTAAGCTGCATCGGGTGGCCGCTCTACGTTAGGTAGCCGGAGGAAGATTCAACACGCACACGTCCTTGAGATTCCGATAGCGCTCGCCGTAATCGAGTCCGTATCCCACGACGAATTCGTTGGGGATGCTGAAACCGACGTAATTTCCCTGCACTTGGTTGACACGACGCGAAGGTTTGTCGAGGAGCGCGGCGATCTTCAGCACTTTTGGCTTTCGCTGCTGCAGCACGCGCAAAAGATAGCTGAGCGTGAGCCCAGTATCGAGGATGTCTTCCACCAGGATTACGTTCAGACCCTCGATGCTGCTGTCGAGGTCCTTCAAAACGCGCACTTGTCCGGAGGATTCTTTGCCCTTGCCGTAGCTCGAGACGGCAATAAAGTCGATCGAAGTTTCCAGGTCAATTTCACGAACCAAGTCAGACAAAAAAATGCAGGCGCCCTTCAGCACGCCGATCAGATGCACACGCTGGCCCTGGAAATCCTTGGTGATGGCCTTGGCGACCTCGCGCACACGCTTTTCAATGGCTGAACGCCGGATTAAAATCTTCAGTGGCTTCTGCTTTGCCAACTTTGCCGCCGCCATTCTGTGAATCCGCCTTTTCGTTTTTTGCGACCGGACGTTATTTTCTGAGCGACTGTGTTTTCTGAAGGATCGGTTACTGTAGCGCAGGTCCCCGGCAATCACAATGCGGCTTCGGCAGTACCAGAATGAATTTCCATTCCTGCTGCGCGCGACACCGCGGCAAAACTGAGTATAAGATGGGGGTCCCGGTCCGGACGTGTGGCTAAGCTCTTAGAACGCTTTGCACCTCAGGGGTAAAAACCCCTGATAGTTGGCGACTTTCCGGCACGGCTGAAAGCCATGCGCTGCCGGACGTCAAGAGAGAAAGCAGATCCCTCGTCGCGAAGGAATCCGCTTCGCTCACTCGGGATGACACGTTCGCTTGGTTTGTCTAGGTTGCAAAGGTCTCCTCGCGGGCACTCTAGAGAAATGGACTCTTCGAACCGTGCGCCGACGGAGAAGTAACTATGAGATGGTTTCTAATCAATTCCGGAGTGAAACGCATTCCATGGCCATTGCAACCGTAAACAGCCACAGTGTGGCGACAGCGCCGGGCCAAAGCACCGGTCCCGCCATGGCCATGATCACCACGCTTTTCTTCATGTGGGGATTTCTCACGGCGCTCAACGACATTCTAGTGCCGCACCTGAAATCGATTTTCGATTTGACCTACGCGGAAGTGATGCTCGTCCAGTTCAGCTTTTTCTCGGCCTATTTTGTGTTCGCTATTCCTTCGGGAAAAATCGTCGAACGGATCGGCTACAAGCGCAGCATCGTGCTGGGACTTCTGGTGATGGCTCTTGGGGCGGTGCTGTTCATCCCGGCCGCGAGCGCGCCATCGTTTCCACTGTTCCTGGCGGCATTGATCGTGCTGGCGGCGGGCATTACCGCGCTGCAAGTGGCGGCAAATCCTTACGTGGCGGTGCTGGGCCCTCCTGAAACCGCTTCCAGCCGGCTGAACCTGACGCAGGCATTCAATTCTCTGGGCACGACCATTGCACCTTACGTTGGAAGTTTGCTGATTCTGAGCACCGCGCCGCTGGCCATCGAAACCATTCGCAAACTTCCACCTGCTCAACTTCAGATGTACCGCTTGCAACAAGCTTCTTCGGTGAAGCTTCCCTACCTCGGTCTAGCTCTCGCGCTGGCAGTGCTGGCGCTGGTCATCGCGAAATTCAAGCTGCCAGCTATCTCCAACGAAAGCGACGCGAAGAAAGCTCATGGACTACCTTCGGTGTGGACGCAGCGCCATCTGGTGCTAGGCGCCATTGCCATCTTTGTTTATGTCGGCGCGGAGGTATCGGTTGGAAGCTTTCTGGTGAACTACATGAGCCAGCCTTACATTGCCAATATCCCGCTGCAGACGGCTGCTCGTTATGTTTCGTTCTACTGGGGCGGCGCGATGATAGGCCGATTTATCGGTTCAGGCGTGTTGCGCAAAGTGAAGACCGAGACCATGCTAGGCATCTGCGCGATTGTAGCGGCGAGCCTGGTTTGTATTTCCATGCTGGCGTTTGGAAGTTTCGCCATGTGGACGATTCTGGCCGTGGGCCTGTTCAACTCCATCATGTTCCCGAGCATTTTTACGCTAGGTATCGACGGACTCGGTCCGCTGACCGGCGAGGGCTCGGGAATCCTAGTCTGCGCCATTGTGGGCGGCGCGATCATTCCAGAACTTCAGGGAATTATTGCGGATCGCATCGGCATTCATCACGCGTTCGTGCTGCCGGTGCTTTGCTACTTGTACATACTTTATTTTGCGCTGTGGGGGTCGCGCAGAACGGGGCCAGCATTGGGCGAGGCAAAGACAGGTTAAATCACGGTAATCAAGTCACACGGCGGGATGGACAGAAAGAATAGCGCACTGAAGTGCGCGGCTACGAAAGCAGGATAAAACGCTACGAACCCGGCGGGACCGGCGGTGCGGGTGGCGGAGGGGCGGAGCGTGTGCTAGCATTCATGGCGTTTTGGTGCAGGAAACATTCATTAGTTAGTTCTGGGGAGGAATGGAAGATGAAGACTCTGAGGTTTGCGGTGCTGGCGTGTGCCGCGCTGCTGCTGTCCGCACATGCGGTGAGCGCCGCGGAAGCGCAAGTGTTCAAAACGTCCAAGGGCGAGGTAAAGATCACGCCGATTTATCATGCGGCCATGCTGATCCAGGCCGGCGGCAAGAATATCTATGTGGACCCGGCAAAGCCGGCAGTGATTACCGGGATGCCCAAGGCGGACCTGATTCTGATTACGGACATTCACGCCGACCACATGGACCAGAACGAAGTGAATGAACTGAGCCAGACCAGCACGGAAATCATGGCGCCGCCAGCGGTGGTAAAGACGATTACGAATGCCAAGCCAATTTCCAA
The DNA here is from genome assembly GCA_035551975.1 of Candidatus Acidiferrales bacterium. Lineage (GTDB taxonomy): Bacteria > Acidobacteriota > Terriglobia > Acidiferrales > UBA7541 > Palsa-295. Next base: position 14,702 of record DASZMG010000174.1, read on the forward strand.
CGGCGAGACCAAGGAATGGGGGGGCTGGAAGATCGAAGCGATTCCCATGTACAACATCAAGCGAGGCCCGGCGGAAGGCAAGCTGTACCATGACAAGGGCCGCGGCAACGGCTACGTGCTGACCTACGGTGGCAAGCGCTTCTATATTTCGGGCGACACCGAAGATATTCCAGAGATGGATGCGCTGAAGAATATCGACGTGGCGTTCGTATGCATGAACCTGCCATACACGATGACTCCGGAGGAAGCGGCCGGGGCGGTGAAAAAGTTCCATCCCAAGGTGGTGATTCCGTATCACTATGGGCAGTCGGACCTGAGCGTGTTCAAGAAGGACCTGGAAGGCACGGGGATTGACGTCCGCATTCTGGACTGGTACCCAAAGGCCAGCTAGATTTACATTCGCTGGAACGCGAACAACATTGCTCCTCAGAATGGCGGGTAAACGCCCGGCATTCTGAGGAGTTTTTGTTTTTTGGGGACCGTCGAGGCCGCAAACATTTTGTATTATGCGGGGTTCGGGGCGACGCCGGCACACAAAGAGAGATTCCTCGACTCGCAGCGCGATCCTGATCGGATCGCACGAACCGCTCTCTTCAGAATGACAAGAGCCTGGTTACTCATTGCAGCTCAGCGGTGACTACGGGCGCGCCCCGTGGAACAAAGAGAACACGTTGACAGCAAAAGCGTCAATTCTTCGCTGCGCGTAAGGAGGCCGTGAGGAAACTAGTCTTTGTATTTTTCGCGGAGGCGCGGAGTGAGGCGAAGCATGAGCTGCACGCGTTCGACTTCGTTGCACCAGTCGGCGAGGGTAGCTTGCAACTCGTCCTTGTCGGGTGGGACGATGCCGATAGGGCAGGATGGGCCGAGCTTGCGCGCGACCACGGCACGGTAGCGGTGAATGGTGCGGTCGCCGGCGGTAGCGCACCACTGAAAATCCTCGGCGAGAAAAAGCACCACCGGAACGCGGTGGCCGCCGTTCATGGTGACCTTGTCGCGCAACTCTGGCCGCTGATCGCGCTCTACGAAGCGCAGATCGATTTTGCCGGGATTGGCTTCGGCGATGCGCTGGATGAGCGGGCACTGCTCGACGCAGTCTCCGCACCAGATGCCGCTGACCACGAGAATATTCATCTGGCGGACGAAGCCGCCGAGGAGTTCGCGCTGCGCGGCGGTGACGCTAGCGACGTCATAGACGCGCTGCCAGCGCTGCTGCTGGTCTTCTTTGCCGGCAGCGAGATATTTTTCGTAGGTGAGTGCGGAGGAAAACTGTTCGGATAGATAGTCGGGAGTCATGACGCGATTGTAGCGGAAAAAGGCAGTGGAGAGTGGCTGGAACGCTAAGGTAGAGGAGGTAAAGGACAAAAGCTCGCGGGAACATCACCGCGAGCGGTATGCGCTTCGCGCCGTTTGTTACCCAGTGCAGCCGCCGCGTGCGAAAAATCATCGCAGGCGCCGGCTTTGCACTGGGCTACTTTCTGCCGTCCCTACGGGACTGAAAGTGTGCCGGTCTTTTGAGATGCCGGCATGCGGCTCGCCGGGAACTACGCGCGGCGATGCCGGCACCATCAAGAGAGATCCATCGAGTCCAAAAAATTGCGCCACTTGCCGGGTCCCCAAACCGCCTTGGATCCTGAACGAGTCTCTTCCTCGAAGCTTGTCCGGTCGCTCGTTTGAACATAACCGGCTCAAGACAAATCGCTCCTGGCGGGATGACAGCGAAAAAAGGCAGGGGCTAGTGACAAGTGGCTGGCGGCCAGAGAAAACGAATAAAAAGCAGATTCCTCGACTCGCAGCGCGATCCTGACCGGATCGCACAAGACGCGGCTCGGGATGACAAAGGAGGTTGGGTTGATGGTGAGGCGGAGGTAAAAACGCGACGGTGGGACGAGCGACACTGGCCGGCGGAAGCACGTTGGTACAGTGCGACCGGTCGCCTGCGCTCACTGAGCTCTCGGCGATCGTTAGTGCGGCGCGATGACAGCGAAAGATAAACCCAGAGTTCAACGGTTTCGCGTCGGCGCGACTATTAGCCCATTGGCAGCGTGCGGCAGGACCGACGCAAACAGGGCGCGTACGGGTGATAAAATCGGGGATACGCCATGGCTTCCGCAGCGCGTCCGAGCGCGCCGCCGCTTCCGGCGGTGCAACGCTACTTCGAGATTTCTCTCTACTTCCTCGTTTCGACCGGCATTCTAGCCATCGTCTCGACCGGAAAGCTTGATGCTGTCTCCACGTTCGTTCCGGCGGCGGCGGTGGCGTACAAAGGCTACCGGTTGTGGCAGGGACACTCGTCTGAAATCTCGCAGCGAGTGGCGACCGGGCTGGTGCTGGCCTACTTCCTTTTCTTCCCCCTGGATTTGTGGTTTTTCTCACGTAACCTGGCCGACGGCGCGCCCAACCCGGCGCTATACGCCGGATTGCTGTCAGCGATTCATCTGCTACTGTTCGCTACGGTAGTGCGGCTGTATTCGGCAACGACGAACCGCGATTATGCATTCCTGGCGGTGCTGGCGGTGACGTCGATGCTGGCGTCGGCGATCCTGACGGTCGAGACGGGTTTTCTAGTAGCGCTGGCAGTTTTTCTGGTGCTCGCCGTATCGACGTTCGTGGCGCTCGAGATGAGGAGAAGCGCGACTGGCGCGGTTTCGCCCGCGCTCGAGCCGGGATCGCCCTTGGCGCAACGGTTGAACCGGGCGCTGGGAATCACGTCGATTCTGGTGGCGATCAGCGCGCTCGCGCTCGGCATGGTGATTTTCTTTCTGATCCCGCGGTTCACCACGGGCTACCTGAGCGCGCTGAATTTGCAGCCGAGCCTGATGACCGGCTTCAGCGACGATTCCACGCTGGGCGATATCGGCAAAATCCAACAGAACAGCGCGGTAGTGATGCGCGTGCAAGTCAACGGCAATCCGGCGCTGGTGCAAGACATGCATTGGCGCGGAATCGTGCACACCGATTTCGACGGGCATCGCTGGTTCACGCCCGAGCACGATCAGAGGGTGGTGGGATCGAATGGCGAAGGAGAATATTGGCTGAACCCGGCTCCTTTTCCTCCGGGGAAATCGCTGGCGCTGCATTACACCGTGCTGCTCGAGCCGATGGCGACCGACGCACTTTTCGTGGCAACACGTCCGCAGGCGCTGCGCGGACGGTTCCAGCCGGAGAGCATTCGCAACGGCGGATTGCCTGCGCGCGGCTACCTGCTGCTGGATAGCGCCGGGTCGATTTTCAATCCCGCGCATAACAGCACAAAAATCCGGTATGAAGGCTGGTCGAATCTGCCGGTGGCAAACCCAGCGGAGTTGCGCGTGCTTCCGCCGGTTTATCCGGATGAGATTACGGAAACGTATTTGCAACTTCCGCGGCTGGACCCGCGAGTGAAGACGCTGGCTGACCAGATTACGGCGAAAGCGGCGAATCCCTACGACAAAGCGGCGAACATACAACGGTACCTGATGGCGCATTATGGCTACACGCTGGACCTGAGCGGCACGCACGGGCCGGACCCGCTGGCGGATTTTCTTTTCGCGCGGCGCGCCGGACACTGCGAATATTTTGCATCGGCCATGACGGTGATGCTGCGGGCAGAAGGAGTTCCGGCGCGCTACGTGACCGGATTTTCGCCCGGGGAGTACAACGATGTCGGCGGAGACTACATCATTCGCGAAAGCGACGCGCATGCCTGGGTGGAAGTTTATTTTCCGGTGTACGGATGGCTGCCGTTCGATCCCACGCCGCCGGGAAATACGCAACGGGGCGGCGTGTTCGACCGGCTGAGCCTATATTGGGACTCCTTCCAATTCGCCTGGAGCGAGTGGGTAGTGAATTACGACTTCAGTCACCAGATGACGCTGGCGGCGAATGCGCAGGAGTCGTCGCGCAGCTTCGCCGAACGGGCGAGGGATTACTACAACGAACGCAAAGACAAGCTGATGAATGCGCTGCTGGCGATCGATCGGCGGGCCGAGGCGTCACCGTATTTTTTACCGGGGCTGCTGATATTTCTGACGGCCTTGTTGTTCGCGCTGCGTGGGCGGACCATGATCGGTTACGTGGTAGCGCGCTGGCGGCTGCGGGCGCGGCGCGGCGGGAATCTGACGGCATCTCTGGCGGCACTGGAGTATGGAGAGATGCTGAAGGTGCTTGAGCGATCGGGCTGGCGAAAAGAGGCGTGGCAGACGCCGCTGGAATTCGCTGCGGCGGTCTCCGCGCCAGAACTGGCGGCGCCCGTATCAAAGCTTACGGAGCTATACCAATCCGCGCGGTTCGGCGATCATCCGGCACGGGTTGAGCAAATGTCGAGCTTGCTGCGTCTGATTCGCGAGGCGCTGCGGGCGCGCAAACAAAAATAGCTCTCCCATACGATCTGTCAGGCCTTTGGCGCTTTCCGCGATGATTTGCGGCCTTTCCCTTTTGTCTTTGCGTAGAGCGCGACGGCGTCCTCAATAAAGGGATAGGCGGTTTTGGCCGGCTCGATTTTCTCCACCTGAACTTCTTTGCCTTCGAGCTTTTTGTAATCGAGAAAAAAGCGGCGCACCATGGCCAGCTTGTGAGGAGGGAGTTCGGCGGCTTCCCAGTAGTGGTCGTATTCGGGGTCGCCCGTGGCGACGGCGATGATTTTGTGATCTTCCTCACCGGCGTCGATCATGGTCACCATGCCGATGGTGCGGGCCTGTACGATAGTGAGCGGAGCGACCGCTTCCTGGCAAAGAATGAGCACGTCGAGCGGATCGTTGTCTGCGCCAAGCGTGCGCGGAATGAATCCGTAATTTGCCGGATAGTAGACCGCGGAATAGAGCACGCGGTCGAGCCTCAACATGCCGCTTTCCTTGTCGAGTTCGTACTTCACGTTGGAGCCGAGAGGTATCTCGATGACCGCGCGAAATTCCTTCGGAAGATAATCGCCGGGACTTAAATCGTGCCAGGGATGAATCATGATGGCCTCAGAAGTGTGGGATCAGCCGCAACTGCTTCCGCTTTCGATTGTAGTGGGAGCCAGCGGCAGCGCACCAGCGAATGGCGAAAATTATTGCGCCAGGGCTGGCGCTGCCTCGCCGGTTCCGGGCTGCAGGGGTTTGGTTTCCGGCATGAACAACAGGAACACGGCGGCGCCCGCCGCTGCCAACACCGCAAAAGAGCGGAACGCCGCCGCAAATCCGAGGTGCTGCACGATGTTGCCGCCGATGAGAGGACCTATGACGCCGCCGAGACTTAGCGCCGTGGCGATAAGACCCATCAGCGTATTGAAGCGGCCTTTTCCTTTTGTCACGTCCGCGCAAATGGCCACGATAGCCACGCCGTAAATTCCCGCGCCGATGCCGTCGAAGCACTGCAGCGCCACGAGCGCCCACGTGCTGCGCGTGAATGAATAAAGCAGAATCCGCACGGGCAAGGCCACGAAACCGATGGCCATGGTCGGCTTGCGCCCCCAGCGATCGCAGAGCCAACCGGTGGCCCACGCGACCGGGATCATCACAACCTGCGCGGTGAGCACCGTGGCGGCCACCTGCTTGTCCGTGCCGTGGAGCGATTTGATGTAGAGCCCGACCATGGGCAGAATCGGCGCGTTTGCAAGATGAAACAGCGCGGTGGAAGCGAAGAGCACGAGAACGGTGTGCTCGCGCAATAGACTCCAGATGCGCACTTCGTGCGCCGGGCGATCCAATTCGCCGTCGAGGCCGGAAGCTGCGCGCCCGTCGATTTCCTCGGGACGAATCAGCAAAACCGCCATGGCCGCAAGCACTGAAACAACGGTGATAGCGAAGAAAACGGAGCGAATCGAGAAGAGCGAAACGAGAACCATGGCCGTAAGAGCCGCGGCGATATTGCCCGCGTGATTCCAGGCCTGATTGTCGCCGATGGTTTTGTTCAGCCGCGCGTTTCCCACCAGGCCCAAGGCAATCGCGGCCAGCAGCGGGGGAAAAAGCGTTCCAGCCAGCCCTGAAGAAAACACCAACGGATCAATGATCCACCAATGCGCAGGCAAAATGGGAAGCAAACCAAGGCAAGCGCCGGTCACGAGGGAGCCGGCGATCAGCCAGCCGCGGTGGTGGCGGGTGTGGTCAACTAGAAAACCCGCCGGCGTCTGCGCCAGCATCACTCCCAGCCCGGCAATCGCAGTGGCGAGGGCGATGGAATCGTAGCGCCAGCGCTGTTCTCGCAAAAAATCGTTGAGAAACGGAGCGACCACACCTGCCGCATCGGCGAGCAGAAAATTTACGGCGTTCAGGCCGATCAGACTGAGCGCTGACGCGCCACTGGTTTTGGTCTTACCGCTGGCGATCATAGACGTGACACCCCGTAGGTCAGTCCGAACAAATCCCAACAGGGAAAAAATTCAGCGTAGCGCATGCTACGGTTACGGAGAAATCGGGTCTTTTCTCCAGAATTCAACGGATTTCGAGGAAGTGGCGGCGCGGGAACTCTTCAGAGATGCTGCCGGGCGGCGCGGATTTTCCAAGCGCGTCCAACGCCGTTTGTTTTATACGGTGTTTCGGGTATGATTCCAGCCGAAAAGGGTGGCAGCGGGTCGCCCGTCGTGTGTTCGGCTGGAAAGTGGCCCGGCGACAGCGGACGGTTTCGAAAGGATGGGTCTTAGCACATGAAAATGAATCTAGCGATTCGTTGGCCGGCAGCGACCGTTGCCGCCGCGGCTCTGGTAATGTTCGGGATTGGCGTGAATGCGCCGCTCGCGAGCGCGCAGCAGCCTGCACCGAAGGTGAAGGACATGCAGGGCAAGACCGCCGGGCAATACTACAAGAACGTGAAAGTTCTGAAGGACCTGCCCGCGGTCGATATTCATCCGGCGATGGAATATATCACCGTGGCGCTGGGCGTGGGCTGCGGCTATTGCCACGACACGCGCAAGTTCGACGATGACGGCAAGCCCACCAAGCGGTCGGCGCGAAATATGATGCAGATGATGTTTGCGCTGGATAACACCGTGTTTGACGGAAAGCGCGAAGTGACCTGCTACACCTGCCATCGGGGCGCTCCAATTGGAGCGAGCGAACAGTTACTGCCCGGCCAGCGGCCACCGATGCTACCGCCGAATCCCGACAGCTTTGCGAAGATCGCGATTCCGAATCTGACGCTCGAGGCGAGCATGGCCCCGGTGCGTCCTGGCCCCGGTGATCCGCCGATTATCGCTCCGAATCCAAACGCGCCGAAGCCGCCGCCGCTTCCGCCGGTGGACGAGGTGCTGAACAAGTACGAACAAACGGTGGGCGCAGGCGCGGTAAAGAATGCCAAGACCATCGTGGCAAAAGGAACGGTAGAAATGGCGGTGCCGAATCCCCCGGGCGTGACCGGGCCCCCACAGATCGGACATCCGGTTGTGGAGATCGATCGTAAAGCGCCGGACAAGGCCCTGGAGACGGTGCAGATGCCGAATGGCGTTCCAGCCCGAACAGGCTACAACGGCGAAATGGGCTGGCTGGCCGGTGCTGTGGGCCGGGAGTTGATGGGCGGCGAACTTCAAACCGTGCAGGACTGGGCTGAGTTCGTTCCCGGGCTGAATTTCAAAGAAGAGCATACCAACGTACGCGTGGCCGGCGCCGAAACACTCGACGGGCACGATGTGTACATCGTCACGGGCGAAGCCAAGAATGGCTCGGGACTTGACCGGCTACTCTTCGATCAACATTCCGGATTGCTGGTCCGCGCAGTGACCAACATGAACAGCGTGCTGGGAGCGTTCCCGGAAACGACCGCGTTCGATGATTACCGCGACGTCGACGGAATCAAGATGGCTTACAGCGTGAAGGTGATGAGCCCGGAAGGCGACCGTACGTATAAGTTCGATTCAATCGAGGTCAACACACCGGTGGAGGATGCGAAGTTCGATCAACCTGCGCCGCGTCCGCCGGCCCCGCCAGCCGGTGCGCCTCCTGCAGGCACACCGCCGGGACAGTAATCAGCCATAGCCGGCCAACAATCAATTTTCAAAGCGGGGCTTTTGGTGGCGCTGCGGATTCGAAATTACGAATCCGCAGCGCCAGAACTTGTTACTTTTCGCGCAGAATGTTAAGCATTCGGCGCAACGGCTCGGCAGCTCCCCAAAGCAACTGATCGCCCACGGTAAACGCGCCGAGAAACTCCGGGCCGAGCTTCAGCTTGTGCATTCGCCCTATCGGCACATTCAGTGTTCCTGAAACTGCGGTTGGGGTGAGGCAACGCGCCGACGATTCCTTGTCATTCGGAATCACGCGCACCCATTGATTGCTTCCGGCGATCATCTGCTCGATTTCGGCTAGCGGCACATCTTTCTTCAGCTTGATGCAGAGACCCTGGCTATGGCAGCGCATGGTGCCCACGCGCACGCAGATGCCATCCACGGGCACTGGCGGATTGAGGCCCATAATCTTGTTGGTCTCCGCCATTCCTTTCCATTCTTCGCGCGTCTGGCCGCCGGGCATTTCCTTGTCGATCCACGGGATCAGACTGCCCGCCAGTGGCACACCGAATTCGCTTATGGGCAATTTCGAATCACGCTGCGCTTCGATGACCATGCGATCCACCTCCAGCGCATTTTCGGACGGATTCGCGCGAGTCGGATCGGTGAGCCGTTCCATCTGCTTCACCAATTGGAGCATCTTCGCCGCGCCCGCGCCGGAGGCTGCCTGGTAAGTCATGGTGGTCATCCACTCGACCAAACCTGCCTGGAAAAGCCCGGCAACGGCCATCAGCATGAGGCTCACGGTACAATTGCCGCCCGCAAATGTTTTAATGCCGCGGGCCATGGCATCGCGGATCACGCCATCATTCACCGGATCGAGAATGATCACGGCATCGTCGCTCATGCGCAGCGTCGAGGCCGCATCGATCCAGTAGCCCTTCCAGCCGCTCTTGCGTAGCGGTGCGTAGATTTCGGTGGTGTATTCCCCGCCCTGGCAACTGATCAGCACGTCGCACTTGGCCAATTCGAGTAGATCCATCGCGTCCTTCAGCACGCCACCGCTGCTCGCTTCTTTGGGCGCGGCGCCACCGACGCTCGAAGTGGAAAAGAACGTGGTCTCAAGCCCCTGGAAATCGTTGTCCTCGCGCATCCTTTGCATCAGGACGCTTCCGACCATACCTCTCCACCCGATCATTCCTACCCGCAACATGGCTTTCCTCCGGAAGCGTCTAGTTTACCTTGGGCGCGCGTGTTTTTGCAGGCCGAAGCTACTGAGCAGGCGCGAAAGTGGACGTTGAGATAGGCGATGAGCAGAATCGATACTATGGCGGTTCGGAATCAATGGAGGTGCAGCGGTGCAGCACTTATTTAGACGCGGGAGACAGGCGCTATCGGTGTGGGAATAACGATAGCGCCCCGATGTCTCGAATCAACTCGAACCGCGCGGTTTACGCCGTGACGTTCAGCGTCGTCCCGCCCGTCGAGCTAGTGCTCGAAGATGCCGAGGCCGAGGTTGAACTCGACGAACTGGAGCCGCCGCCCGAAAAATTCCCGAGGTCCTGCTGGAGCTGAGCGAATGCGGACTGCGCGGTACTCAAATCACCGGATTGCAGCGCATTCCCAAGCGAAGTGAAGTCCTGCTGGATGGCGCTGGCTTGCTGCGAATCTCCTCCGGCGTGATGGTGATGATGACCATGGGCGCGCTGGGCGCCGGCGGACTGAAGCGACTGCTGCAGGTTCCCGAAGTCCTGTTGGGCCTGCGTGAGATTTCCCGACTGCAAATCCTGCTGCAACGAGTTGAATGCCTGCTGAATGCTGCTGGCAGAGGTGGAACTGGAATTGGCGCTGGTGCTTGAGTTGGCTTGCGAAGAGGAAAGATCGCTTGAGAGCGTCGTAAAATCCTGCTGCGCTTGCGTCAGGTTCCCGGATTGCAAGTCTTGACCGAGTTGCGTGAATACGTCCTGAATATTCTGCGCATTGCTCTGGCTCTGCGTGCTCTGGGATTGATTCTTTTCCGCCTGAATGAGTTCAAAAAGGCTACTGCCGGATATACCTGTAACGGACATCGGGGCCTCCAATCTTCCTTCCCACGGAATGATCTCTATCTGTCTATCGGCACTCGCCGCTTTTCTCTTTAGCGGGGAAAACCCAAGGAAAGGCGAGGCACCCTAATCGCCACGACTCCGTCGCGCGGAGATTCCCGGATAGAACCAAGTGGCTGATAACAGGGGCGTTAGAAGACTGAAGCACCCTGCGGCCAACAAGGGGTGTGTATCAACCCGGCAAGGATGTTCGAGAACGCGGCAATCGTTTCCGCATCCCGCTATGCAGAAAGTTGATTCAGTAAGCTTGTGCGCTTGAGTCTCGGCACGCTTCGCCGCTGAGCAGCGCGCGAGTTTCACTCAATCGGCGGTATAATTTGGAGGGAACGGGAGTTCCACCCTCGACATGTCGCATGTCCTTGGCTATTTGAGCCTGGCGCTCTATGCCGCGAGCTTTGTCTGTTACGCGCGCATCCTATACGTGCCCAATATCTGGGTTGGCCGCGCCGCGTCGGTGCTGCTGGCGGCCGGGCTGTTCCTGAAATACTACGAACTGCTCGATCGCTCGCGGATCATGCACACTGTTCCTTACGACGATCTTTACGGCTCGATGTCGCTTTTCGCGTGGCTTTTCGGGATTACCTATCTCGTTCTGGAGATTTTCCACCGGCAAAGAACAGTCGGGGCCTTCATAACATTTTTGATGTTCGCCTGGGTCGCGCTGCTTGGCGCGTTTGCCCCGGCGCAAGCACCGAACGCCGCACCGGAGCGCGGTGCACTGTTCGCCCTGCACGTTACGCTGAACACCTGGAGCTACGCGGCCTTCGCACTATCGTTCGCGCTCAGTCTGGTCTATTTAATACAGCACGCGCTGCTACGTTCGAGGCGCCTCAGCACAGCTTTCTGGCGCTTTCCGGCCCTGGAAGTGCTTGACCGCATGGCGCGCAGCAGCGTTTATCTGGGACTGGGACTGATCGCGGTCGGGGTGCCTATGGGGCTGATCTGGGCGCATCGAGTGAGCGGCACTTATCCGCTGGGCGACCCCAAAGTGCTGGTGACTGCGGTGATCCTGGTGGTTTACGTGGCCTATTTATGGCTCTCGCGGAGCGCGCAATGGCGGGGGTCGCGCGCCGCACTGCTCTGCGCACTGAATTTCGCGCTGGTGCTTTTCAGCTACACCGTCGTTAATTTCTACCTCACACGCTTCCACCGGTATTTCTGAGGCGATGAGCACAACCGTTTCCAATCCGCGACGCAACGTAGCCGGGCGCATCCAGGTGGCCCTGATCGGCTGCAACCATCGCACCGCCTCCGTGGAACTGCGCGAGCGCGTTTCCTTCACGCAGCAGCAGGCGCTCGACGCAGCCGACGAATTGCGCAAGCAGGGCATTTTAGAGGAAGCGGTGGTGCTCTCCACTTGCAATCGCAGCGAGCTTTATGGCGTTCCGGCGGAAGGCGGCGCGGCGCTCACCCAAGCCATGGAAGAATTTTTCACCTCGTTTCATGGTCTAAATCGCGGGGATGTGGATGGAAAATTCTATCGCTGGACCGGACGCGAAGCGGTGCTGCACTTGTACCGCGTAGCCGCGGGCATCGATTCGATGATGCTGGGCGAAGCGGAAATTCTGGGCCAGCTTCGTACCGCCTACAATTTGGCACTCGAACATGGGGCCACGGGGCCGGTGCTGAATCGGGTGTTTCAGGGCGCACTCGAAGTGGGCAAGCGCGTGCGCGCCGAAACCGAAGTCGGTGCGCGGCCCATGTCCGTCGCTCTCGCTGGCGTGAAGCTGGCCGAGCGCGTGTTCGGGAATTTAAAAGGGCACGTGGCGTTGATCGTCGGCGCAGGCGCTGTTGCAGAGCAGGTGGTCGAACAATTGCGCAGCCGCGGCATCGGGAAACTGGAAGTAGTAAATCGCTCGTTCGATCGCGCCGCGGACCTGGCCGCGCGCTTCAACGGCAACGCCGTGCCCTGGGAATCGCTCGAAAAAGTTCTGAGCGAGCCGGATATTCTCATCACCTCCGCCGGCGGCAGCGGCCCAATCCTCACCCGCAAGATGCTCGAACGCGCGATTGAAAAACGAAACGGGCGCCCGGTGTTCGTGATCGATCTTGGCGTTCCGCGGAACGTCGAATCGTCCGCGTCGGGACTCTACAATCTGTACCTCTACAACATCGACGATCTTGGCGAAGTGGTCGAGCAGAACAAAAAGGCGCGCGAAGCGGAAGTACCGCGAGTGGAAACGCTGATCGCCGAACACGTTGGCAAATTCGAGACGTGGCGCGCCACGCTTGAAGCGGGCTCGATTTTCGATGACCTTCGCGCCAGCTTCCACGAGCAGCGCAAGAAGCATATCGAGGAAACGCTTAAGCAAATGCCGGAAGTTTCGCCTGACGAACACGCGCGCATCACCCGCATCACCGAGGAGCTTATCGAGCGCATTTTGAACGAACCTGGCGAACGCCTGCGCACCGGGCGGGGGATGCGGGGACGGTTGGCGGCCGTAGAAGCTCTTCGCCACATCTTCGGCCTGGACGATAGCAAGCTGTGAAACCTCTGCGCATCGGCACGCGCGGCAGCGCCCTGGCACTGTGGCAGGCTAATCACATCAAGGACAGGCTAGCGGAACTGCACCGCGTCGACGCGGAACTGGTGCGCATTCGCACCACCGGCGACCATTTTCAGACAGCTTCCGTAACTCAAATAGGGGCCGAACTTAACGGCAAGGGAGTTTTCATCAAGGAAATCGAAGACGCGCTGCTGGCCGGCCGGGTCGATCTCGCGGTTCACAGCATGAAGGATGTGCCTACCGAAACTCCGCGCGGGCTCACGTTCCCGGCAATCACCAAGCGCGAGGATCCACGCGACTGCCTGATTTCGAGCGACAACCGCAATCTTGCCGAATTGACTCATGGCGCACGCATCGGCACCAGCAGCCTGCGCCGGCAGGCGCAGCTCAAGCACCATCGCCCGGACTTGCAGGTGCTCGATCTGCGCGGGAATGTGGACACGCGCCTGCGCAAAGTGGCCGAAGGCGAGTATGACGCCATCGTGTTGGCGCTGGCGGGCGTCACGCGCCTCGGCGCACGCGACCGCGTCACGGAAATTCTGCCGGTGGAACTGATGCTTCCTGCCGTAGGGCAGGGTGCTTTGGGAATCGAAACGCGCTCCGATGATCGCGCGACATCGAAGCTCGTCGCGGCTCTCAATGACGCGGAAACGCGCCCTTGCATCGAGGCTGAGCGCGCGCTGCTGCGCGAGCTCGAGGGCGGCTGCCAGGTGCCGCTCGGAGCGTGGGCACGGCTCGAAAACGATGAGCTCTTTATCGAGGCTTGCCTGCTTTCGCCGGACGGCCAGGATTTTCTGCGCGATTCGCAGCGCGGCAAGCCTGGCGATGCTGAGCGCATCGGCCAGCAGCTCGGGCAGGCGTTAAAAGAAGCGGGCGCGGAAAAGATTCTGCGCCTCGCGGGTCGCTAGTGCCGCAGAAAGACGACAAGCCGCTCGCTGGTAAGCGCGTGGTTGTTACTCGTGCCGCCGAACAATCCGCTGGCGTGATCGCCGCGCTGGAAAAGCAGGGCGCTGAAGTTCTGCTGATGCCCACCATCGAATTTGCGCCGCCAGAGGATTGTTCCGCGCTTGACGCCGCGATGGCACACATTTCGGATTTCGACTGGATTTTATTCACCAGCCAGAATGCGGTACGATTCTTCGCGAAGCACCTGGCACAGCATTCATCGATTCAGGGACGGTTCGAACAGCCCGCAGGGTTGCGGACCGCAGCGGTCGGACCAGGCACGGCCGAAGCAGCGAACAAGGACGGCTTTCGCGTGGACTACGTGGCGAAAAATCACACCGGCGAATCGCTCGCCGGCGAGCTTGCTGCGAAACTTCGTGGTAAGCGCGTGCTGCTGCCACGCAGCGATCGCGCCGACGATCGCCTACCTTCCGCGCTGCGCGCAGCGGACGCGGAGGTCACCCAAGTGATTGCCTATCGCACCGCCGCGCCGAGAGCAATTGATCCGCATACGCTGCAACGTGTGCGCAACGCTGAAGTAGACGCGATACTCTTCGCCAGCCCGTCGGCATTTCACAATTTGCAAAGCTGGATTCCCGGCGCCGAATTGGCGGCGCTTTCGCAGCGAGTGCAATTCGCTACCATCGGTCCGACGACCGGGCGTGCTGTGCGCGACGCAGGCGCGCAAGTCGAGATCGAAGCCGCGGATGCTTCGCCTGCGGCGCTCGCCGATGCCATTGCGAGCTATTATCGGGCGCGTGCGCAGGGTCAGCCATCTATCCAGCCATCTGCAGCGAGGCGCGCATGAGTTTTCCGGCACATCGCCCACGGCGATTGCGGCGCACCGAAGCCATGCGCAGCCTGGTGCGCGAAACGCAGCTCAGCTCCAGCGGGCTGGTGCTTCCCATGTTTGCGTGCCCGGGCAACAAGGTGCGCGCGGAAGTCAGGTCCATGCCCGGCGTATACCAGCAGTCGCCCGATCAGATTGTGGAAGAGTGCCGCGAAGCCGCCGATCTTGGCGTGCCAGGAGTGATTCTCTTTGGCCTCGCCGAACACAAGGATGCCACTGGCTCGGAAGCCGCTGCCGCGAATGGCGCCGTGCAACGCGCCATCGAGCTGATCCGCAAGGCCAACCTGAATCTCATCGTGATGACCGACGTTTGCCTGTGTGAATACACCAGCCACGGCCACTGTGGAATGATCGAAGGCGACAAAGTCTTGAACGACCCGACGCTGAATCTGCTGGCCGAAGCCGCGCTTTCGCACGCGCGCGCCGGCGCGGATGTGGTGGCACCCTCGGACATGATGGATGGGCGCGTCGCGGCCATCCGCCGGAAGCTCGACGAAAACAATTTCCAGGACGTGGCCATCTTCGCCTACGCGGCGAAATACTGTTCCGCGTTTTACGGGCCTTTCCGCGAAGCCGCGCAGTCCGCGCCGCAATCGGGCGACCGCCGCAGCTACCAGATGGATCCGGCCAACGCGCGCGAGGCGCTGATGGAAGTCGCCACCGATATCGAAGAAGGCGCGGATATGATCATGGTCAAGCCCGCGCTCGCCTATCTCGACATTATTCATCGCGTGCGGGAGCGCTTCGACGTGCCTGTCGGCGCTTACAACGTGAGCGCCGAGTACGCCATGGTGAAAGCCGCCGCGCGCAACGGCTGGATTGACGAGAAGCGCATCGTGCTCGAAATCACCACCGCCATTCAGCGCGCGGGCGCCTCTATAATTCTTACGTACTTCGCGAAGGACCTTTGCCGCTGGCTGAAGCACTGCTAGCGCGCGCAAGAACGGGCCAACTCCAACATGCCGAGCGGAACT
Source organism: Candidatus Acidiferrales bacterium (assembly GCA_035551975.1). GTDB lineage: Bacteria > Acidobacteriota > Terriglobia > Acidiferrales > UBA7541 > Palsa-295. The sequence continues at coordinate 29,977 of DASZMG010000174.1, forward strand.
TCCCAGACGTCTAAATCACGCGCGAGCGAGATGTTCGAACGCGCCAAAAATATTCTGGTGGGAGGCGTCAACAGTCCGGTGCGCGCGTTTCGCGCCGTGGGCGGCACGCCGCTGGTGATTGATCGCGCGGAAGGCTCGCGGCTGTGGGATGTCGACGGGCGCGAGTATATCGACTACGTGTGTTCCTGGGGCGCTCTGATTCTGGGCCACTCGCATCCGGACGTGGTTGCTGCGATCGTGGAGCAGGCGCGACGCGGCACCAGCTACGGCATGACTTCGCCGCCTGAAATCGAGCTGGGAGAACTGATTGCCCGCGCCGTGCGATCCATCGAGCGCATTCGCTTCGTCAGCTCCGGCACCGAAGCGACCATGTCCGCCATCCGCGTGGCGCGCGGATTCACCAAGCGCGATGTGATTCTCAAATTCGAAGGCGGCTACCATGGCCACGCCGACAGCTTTCTCGTTGAAGCCGGCTCCGGACTGGCCACTCTGGGCATTTCCGCGAGCCCCGGCGTTCCCGCTGCGCTTGCAGAGCTCACGCTGAACGCGCCCTACAACGATCTCGCAGCGGTTGAAAAAATCTTCCAGCAGCACCCCGCGAAAATTGCCGCGATCATCGTGGAGCCGGTCGCGGCGAACATGGGCGTTGTTCCTCCGGTGGCAGGTTTTCTCCAGGGTCTGCGCGATATTACGCAGCGCGACGGCGCGCTGCTTATTTTCGATGAGGTTATCACCGGGTTTCGCATCGCCTATGGCGGCGCGCAGAATGCCTTCAACATTCGCCCGGATTTGTCTGTCTTTGGGAAAATTATCGGCGGCGGGCTGCCGGTGGCGGCCTACGGCGGACGCCGCGACATCATGGAACTGATCGCGCCGCTCGGGCCCGTCTATCAGGCGGGAACGCTTTCAGGCAATCCGCTGGCAATGCGTGCCGGGCTGGCCACATTACCGAAGCTGCAGACGACTGGTTTCTACGACGGAATTAATGCAAAGGCGCAGCGCCTTGCCGGAGGTTTGCGCACAGGGCTGAAGGAAGCGGGCATTCCCGGCGAAGTGTGCGTGGCCGGTTCCCTGCTTACCTTGTTCTTCACCAGCGAGCACGTCCGCGATTACAGCGTCGCAAAAAAATCCGACACCAAGCGCTTCGCCGCCTTCTTCAACGCCATGCTCGAGCGCGGCATTTTTATCGCGCCTTCGCAGTTCGAAGCGCTGTTTGTTTCCTCGGCTCACATCGACTCGGACATCGACCGCACCATCGCCGCCGCCCGGGAAAGTTTGCAAGCCATCCGGGGTTAGGCCGTGCGGTGAGCCGCACTCTTTGCGAAATCGAAGAGAGATCCCTCGTCGCGAAGTAACCCGCTTCGCTCACTCGGGATGACAACGCAAAATCAAGGAAACGTCAAAAGCAAGAACAGTCAAAACAAAGACAACATCTGGCGGTCTGAAGCCGCCGCTGCGACAACGAAGCCGGAGCAGCAGCAAAAAGCGAAGAGAGATTCTTCGCTGCGCTCAGAGCGTGTGACGTTATTCCGAGAAACGCGAATTCTGTCGCGCAACTCGATTCTTTTCAGTATCGATTTTCGCGCAAAATCAAAAAAGTCACAGCCTCTCAGAATGACGGCGCAAATCAGCAACAAAAGAAAATGCAGATGCCTCGACTCGCTCCGCGATCCTGAACGGATCGCGGAGCTGTCCACTGCGCCCCTAACCGGGTCGCGAACAATGCTCGCATAGGATGACACGGCGATAGGGTGTGCTGCTCTGGGGACCGAGTCGCAAGAGGGAGTAAGGTTAGGAAACGACTCTTACGTGAAATGCCGCAAGACAAAGCGGTTAAGAAGTAATTGCACGAGGGGTTCGAACTGACTACTCGGGGGAAACGTCCACAACCACTTCGGCGCCGCGTCCCGCGCCGATTGTCTTGGCCGCATTGCCGCGATTTACGGAAATCTCCAAATACCCGCTGGAGCCAATCAGCGCCACTGGCTCGCCCGCTACGCCTTCCGCGAAGGTCTGCACCATTTTCGTAATTTTTGCCTGCCCCACGGTAATGCTGAGATTTCCATTTGCGGTGAGCAGCCCGGGGACATTCTCAGGGGTAATGTTCGTGATCAGGTTTCCGAAATTATCCGCGCGCAGCACCACGCCCTTGGCGCTCGCTCCGTCCATTTTTACTTTTGGCATGGTGAAACGCACGAAATCGGTAATGGGCTCGCCGAAGCTGGATGTTTGCCACGATTTCGTAAGCCATGCGGCCACCGGCGCGAAAATGTCGCGCCCGTGAAAGGTCTTGCTCAAGGGCTGGCGAAAGTAATGCTCGGAAATCAAATTCCACACGTGCAGGGATTCAGACTGGTCGTAGACGCTGGAGAGAACACCGTTATCCGGAGCAATCAAATAGTGCTGGTCGGCTGCGACGAGGATCGGCCGCCGCTCGGTGCCCACACCGGGATCAACCACGACTACGTGTACCGTTTTCGGGGGGAAATATTTGTAGGCGTTTCCGATGGCCAGCGCACCGTCCAGAATGTCGTGCGCCAGCACTTCGTGGGTGATGTCCAGTATGTTCGCTTCCGGGTTGATACTTAGAATCACACCCTTCATCACCGCGACGAACACGTCGGAGGTGCCGTAGTCGGTTGTCAGCGTAATCAGCGGGCGCGCCAAAACTCTCTCCGTGGACAATGGTGTGCTAGCCAGTGTCTGCCAGCAGGCCGCACCGGATCATTCGACGCTAACGGACCGTTCCTGGAGTGTCAAGATGAGCGGCGCGCGGGCTCGACAGAGAGTTAACCCGGCGAAAGCGGGTGCTTTGCGCGATTTTGGGCTTGGGGAAAGGGGCGAGGACTCGCCCCCTTTCCCAGGACTCGTACTTACTTGCCGCCTGTGGGTTCCGCGCTTCTTCTGTCAGGCTAGAAAATGAATTTCATGCCCAATTGGATGGCGCGATTGCCGCCCGAGCCAAGAATCGGGTTGACCGCCGCTACGTCGGGAGTCTGGCAGCCGCATCCGAACTGCGACGTTACCGATGGATCGGCAAACAACCCTTGTCCCAGCGGCAGCGTCGGGTTCATGAAGTTGGGATGGTTCAGCACGTTAAAGGCTTCCGCGCGGAATTGCGCCGAAAACCGCTCGTTGAATTTAAAGAGTTTGACCACGGAAAAATCCATGTTGCGGAAGCCCGAATCGCGGAAGATGTTCCGCCCCATGGTGCCGAAGCTATTCAGCGCCGGCGGGAGCATCACGGAGTTTCCTCGCGCGTAGCACCCGAAACTGCTCAGGGATTGAAGTCCCGTCTTCCCTGTGGGGCCGGTTGGGACCTTGGCTGCCGCCGCTTGGCATGCCGTCCAGAAAGCAGATGACTGAGCGGCCGATAACTGTGCTGTGCCTTGGGGCGTGGTTTGCGTGCACCCGCCGGCTCCGGGTCCCGTGCAGTATGGAATCGAGGTGTTGTTCGACTGGAAGTCGCGTGGATTGCCAAAGAAATCCCAGCGGTCTTCACTCTCTCCCGTACCGCTGATGTTATCCGCGGTATCGACAGAGTCCCAGGGCTGGCTCGTCTGCAATGTCACGATAGAGTTGATCTCCCAACCTTCAAGCAATTGCGCCGGAGATTTCTTTCCGGGGATATCGTAGGTCACCGAGAGCGTAAACCGGTGCCGGATGTCGAAGTCACTGGCGCCATACATTGCGTTGGGGTTCGTGCTGTCCTGAGGCACGACCGTGCCGAAATTGTGCGAAGCGTCATCGAGAGCGTGCGCATACGTATATCCCGCCACCACGGATAAGTTATGGTAATTCCTCGCGGTGAGCGTAGCCTGCAGCCCGTTATAGTTCGACCGGTCCAGGTTGGTCAGATCGTTGATGAACTGAAGATATGGATATTGTACAGCGTATGGTCGAACCCCGGTGGCCAGGTTCGGCTGGTTCAGATCGATGATGCCTGCGAGACGGTCGCCGTGATCTCCTACATACGCGGTCTCAAGCGAAACGGTGTTGGAAAATGCGTGCTGCAACGATAACGTCCAAGTGGCGACATAGGGCGCCTCGAAGTTGCGGTCCATGGCCATGATGCTGCAGGGACTTCCCGAGGTGCAGCTCTGCGCCCCCGCCGCGGCGGGCAGCACTGGACCGGCCACTGTCCAGTTGAGCGCCGAAGGCTTCAAAGTAAGCGTCGTGGTCGTGATCGTCCCGCCGAAAGTCTGGGGGCAGGTTCCTCCAACCGGTACCGCGGTCTTACAGGCTCCGGTAGGGATGACCGTGATTCCTTTCGTGCTCGCGTTTCCGGGTCCCGCGTTGATGTAGGCGTTCATCGGAAGCAGCGAGTAAGAAAGCCCTCCGCCGGCACGAAGAATTGTTGTACCGTGCCCGGTCAGATCCCAGGCGATACCGGCACGCGGCCCAAAATCCTTGTGGTCGGGGTTATAGACAGAGCCGATCTGCTTGCCCACTTGTTCAAGTCCAACGGCGGGTTCCCAGTTCCCTAGCAGATCGTTTTCTGCCGTCGGAGGCGCGTCGTACTCCCAGCGCAAGCCGAGGTTCACAGTGATCCGCTGCGTTATGCGCCAGTCATCTTGAATAAAAGCGGCGTAATCCCATTGGCTCAAGGTTCGTCCTGGGTTACCCACAACGATTTGCGCCTTTTGAGGATCTCCTGCCAGAAAGTCTTCCAGTGCGGTGGAAGTCGGGAACGCGACTTTGCCAGCAAAGGTAAACACGCCCTTGCCGGTGCCGTAACCGATCTGCGTCACGCGGCCATCGCGAATCTCGCCTCCGAACTTGAAGGCATGCTTACCTCGCGAATACGCCAACTGATCGACAAGGTCATAGTTCATGCTGGGTCCGCGAAGGTTGGGCCACTGGTTGTTGGCGCCGAGTTGCGTCAATCCGGAAACCGTGATTTTCGGTAGCCCGCCGAGTAGAGGATCGGTGACGCCCGTATTGATACCGTAAGAGGAGGCCGGGAGACCGTTATCGTTGGAAACCACCGGCCCGTAGTAACGGTTGAAGCCAAAGCGAAGCTCGTTCACCCAGCGCGAATTCGGCGTCCAGGCCCAGTGCGTGGACACCGACTGCGCCCGCACATGCTGCACTGAAAGAAACCCGGGCTGCGTGACGATGTTGTCCTCCACCGGCCCGCCACCATTACCGAAGAAATACGACCCGCTCAGGCTGTGGTGCTCGTTGATGCTGTAATCCACTTTTCCAACAACGTTGTTGGAATTGTTCACATTGGGAAACCCGCCGATCACAGCTGGGGAAGCCGAACTGTTCGTTCCCCACAACGACAGTAACTTCAAACTCAACGGGTTTATGGCAATCCCATGGTTATTCACGAGGTCGGCTTCCGCTTGGGGAATGCTAAACTTCGTACCCGGACCCACGGCCGTCGTCGGAATATTCAAGGTGAACGTATTTCCCACCGAGTAGTGCTGGCGCTCAAAAGCGGCGAAGTAAAACAGCTTGTCCTTCCGGATAGGACCGCCAACAGTGCCGCCCCACTGCTCCAAGTCCAGCGGCTGGTTTGGAGTGCTGGGTGGAGTGAAGTAATTTTTCGCATCCCAGGAATCGGTTCGGCCAAAGGCATATGCCGTTCCATGGATGCTATTCGTGCCAGACTTGATGCTCACGTTCACCACCGACCCCGGTTTCCAGCCAAACTCGGCGCGAGGATTTTCCTCGACGTTGAATTCCTGGATCGCATCGATGGGCAGGATGGTGATAGCGTCGCCCGCTACGCGCGGCGAGTTGATGATGCTTTGCCCCGAGAATGCTTCGTTGTTGTCGAGGCCGTCGACCATGTAGTTCTGATCTTCGGGCCGAATTCCGTTCGTGCTTTGCGTCCAGGCGCCACCGCCGGGATAGATCTGCACGCCGGGCCGCAGAGATAGGAGGTTTTGGTAATTGCGGCCGTTCAACGGCAGATCATTGATGGTCTCATTGCTCAGTGTGCCGCCGAGGGTTACGCCGGTCGCGTCCACCAGCGGTACGGCGCCGGTCACTTCCACCGTCTGCGTAACTTCGCCAGGTGAAAGCTGAACATCGACGCGGACGTCCCGGCCCGTCTCGAGCAGAATGCCCTGCCGGTCGACCGTTTTGAAACCCATGAGCGTCACATGCACGCTGTAGGTGCCCGGAAGCAGATCCGGCGCCACGTAC
>DASZMG010000175.1:0-27632 GCA_035551975.1 Candidatus Acidiferrales bacterium
AGAAGACAAGGGGTGCAGCGGAAGGCATCGCGCGCATCGACATCGAAAAAGGTCTGCTTTCGTATGTCGGCGTCGGCAATATTTCCGCCACGATTGTGGCGCCGGCAGCGAGCCGCAGCATCGCATCCCACAACGGAATTCTCGGCCAGAACGCCGAGCGGGTGCAGGAATTCACCTTCCCCTGGAACGCGGATAATATCCTGGTCATGCACTCGGATGGCTTGGTTTCGCGTTGGGACTTGCAGCGCTACGCCGGCATCTGGAATAAGCCTTCCAGCGTCATTGCCGCTGTTTTGCATCGGGATTTCAGCCGAGGCCGCGATGATGTAACAGTCCTGGTTGCGAAAGCCGCGAGTTGATTTGGAGAGGTTATGACGCTGAACCTCATCACCATCGACATTCGCTTCGAGAATGATGTCGTCCTCGCCCGCCAAAAGGCGCGCACCATTGCCGCCGCTCTGAAATTCGATCCACAGGATCAGACTCGCATCGCCACGGCCGTGTCGGAAATCGCCCGTAATACATTTCAATATGGCGGTGGTGGACGCGCCGAATTCCGCATCGAGCCTTCGCCTGAAAACATGCTGGTCATCACTCTGCGGGATCAAGGCAAGGGCATCAGCAACATCGATCAAATCATGGACGGCCGCTACGTCTCCCAAACCGGAATGGGGCTGGGCCTTCTGGGCGCCAAGCGCTTGATGGATCATTTCCATCTGCAAACAAGCGCCGAGGGAACTACCGTCGTACTCGGAAAACGAATTCCTGCGCGATTCACGCGCTTTAATACCGCCGATTTGAATAAGGCTCTCGCTGCCATCGAACACGCTTCGCAGGATCCCTACGAAGAAGTGAAGCAGCAAAACAAGGAGCTTCTCAGCGCTCTTCAAGAGCTTCGCGAACGCCAGGAAGAGCTCGCCCAACTGAATCGCGAGCTGGATGAGACCAATCGGGGGGTAGTGGCCCTCTATGCCGAACTCAATGACAAGGCCGATTTCCTTCAACGCGCCTCGGAACTGAAAAGCCACTTCCTCTCCAATATGAGCCACGAATTCCGCACGCCTTTGAATTCGATCACCGCTCTGAGCGGAATTCTGCTCGACCGGCTGGACGGCGCTCTCTCTCCCGAGCAGGAGAAGCAGGTCAAATTCATCCGCGGCTCGGCCCAGGGGCTCACGGAACTCGTCAACGATCTTCTTGATTTGGCCAAGGTCGAAGCGGGCAAGGTGACCATCCGTCCTGGCGCATTCCGGGTGGAAGGATTGTTTGCCGCCCTGCGCGGCATGTTGCGCCCCCTGCTGATTCAGAACTCCTCCGTGAACCTGGTATTTGAAGATCCCACCGGCTTGCCGGAGTTCTATACCGACGAAGCCAAAATTTCGCAGATCCTTCGCAACTTCATCAGCAATGCTTTGAAATTTACCGAACGCGGCGAAGTTCGCGTATCCGTCAAGCGCGGCCCCAACGACACTGCCATCTTTTCCGTCTCCGACACCGGCATTGGTATCGCGCCCGAGGACCAGGAGCGCATCTTCCAGGAATGGACGCAGGTCGAAGGCAAACTGCAAAAAACCGTGAATGGCACCGGCCTGGGTTTGCCGCTTTCACGCAAATTCGCTCAACTGCTCGGCGGGGAAGTCTATGTGAGAAGCCAGCCTGGCATCGGTTCCACGTTCTTTGCGGCCGTACCGATCATCTTCAGCGGCACCACAGATATCGTCTACGTCCCGGAGCTGTCGCGGGAGCTCGACTCGGATAAGCTGCCGGTTCTGGTGGTGGAGGACAATCGCGAAGCTCTGTTCATCTACGACAAGTATTTGAAGGGCACTCAATTCCAGGTGGTTCCCGCGGGCAACTTGAGAGAAGCGCGCGCCGCTTTGCGCGACTTCCGGCCCGCGGCCGTGGTGCTCGACGTGCTGCTGCAGGGCGAACATTCCTGGGAACTTCTGCGCGAACTCAAACAGGATCCCGCTACCGCCGGCATCCCTATATTGGTCGTCACCGTGGTGGAGAATCGCGAGAAAGCATTTTCGCTCGGCGCCGACGGTTTTCAAGCCAAGCCGGTGGAAAGAACCTGGTTGCTCGATCAATTAAACAATCTCGTCAGCCGTCACCCTGCCCGCCAGATTCTCATCATCGACGATGACGAAATTTCGCGCTACCTTGTGAAAACGCTCTTGGGTCACACCGATTTCCGCTTTGTGGAAGCATTTGGAGCGGAGGAAGGTTTGCTGAAAGCTCGCAACAACCGCCCCGATGCTGTGATCCTTGACCTGAATATGCCGGACCTTACAGGTTTCGAGGTATTGAAAAGATTGAAGAATGACCCGCATACTTCCGGCATTCCCGTGATCATATACACTTCCAAAGTTTTGGAGCCTTCCGAACGCGAATTGCTCGCGGATGCGGCCGTGATTCTGTCCAAGGAAAGCCAGTCTCGAGAGTCTTCCCTGCTTCAGTTCGCTGAGGCCTTCCAGCAAGCCGGTGTCCCGTTTTCGGTAGGGCCGTCGAAGGAGGCGCATGTCTGACACAAGCGAACTAAAGGAACTCCACCAGCGGGATGCTCCCGCTGCCCCAGTTAATATTGGAGTTGATTCTAAAGTTGATACCAAATCTGTGACAATTCTGGCAGTCGACGACAACGAAGCGCTGCGTTACTCGCTGGTGCGGTCGCTCCGCGATGCCGGTTACCAGGTATTGGAGGCGCGCACCGGAGCCGAGGCTCTAAAGCTCGCCGCGGAGATGCCCGATCTCATCACTCTGGATGTGAATTTGCCGGATATCCACGGATTCGACGTTTGCAGACAGATAAAGACGAATCCCGCTACTGCGCATATTCCCATTCTGCATCTCTCTTCTACATTCATAGAACCGGACGCCCGCGTGCAAGGTCTTGCCAGCGGCGCCGATGCATATCTCACCGAACCCATCGACCGAGCGGAACTCGTCGCCACCGTTGGCGCTCTGCTCCGCCTGAAAACGGCGGAAAATCTTGCTCGCCAGCACGCCTCCGTAGCCGAAGCGGCACGCCGCGAGCTGGCGCAAATCAACGAAACGTTGGAAAAACGCGTCGGTGAACGTACCGCCGAACTGAAAGAAGCCAACGAAGGGCTTCGCCAGCTTTCCAATCGCCTGCTTCAAACTCAGGACGACGAGCGCAAGCGCATCGCCCGTGGTTTGCACGACAGCGTGGGCCAGTTGCTGGCTGCCATTCAGATGAACAATGGCACCATCGAAAAGGAGATCTCCAGGCTGCACCCCGCCGCGGCAAGAGCTTTGACCGAAAATCGTGCCCTGGTAGATCAGGTGATGCAAAGCATCCGCACCATCTCTCACTTACTTCACCCCCCGCTGCTGGACGAACTGGGCATCCGCTCCGCTCTCGGCTGGTACGTCGAGGAATTTGGGCGGCGCAGCGGGATTCAAGTAGCACTGGAGTGCAGCTCTTCTCTGGGGCGATTTTCGCCCGAACTCGAAACCTCGATTTTTCGCATCGTCCAGGAAAGCTTAGGGAATGTGCACAGGCATTCGGGCAGCCCGACCGCTTTGGTGCGCCTGAGCGCCAAGGCGAACAATGTGCTCTTGGAAATAAGCGATTGTGGCTGCGGCATTCCGCCAGAAAAACTGGCTACTCGCGGTGGCGTCGGCATCCGCGGTATGAAGGAGCGGGTCGCCCAGCTTGGCGGAACTTTCCAGATTCAATCGAACGGCGCGGACGGCTTAGGTACAACGGTCAAAGCGACCTTCCCGCATCATCCCAAAGCCACAGATGTGAATTAAACGTACCTAATTACCGGGCGCGAAGCCTCGCGAAACGTTCCGCCGCTGCCTGAAACGTGCTTTCCTTCTTGCAGAACGCGAAGCGCAGATGCGTGCGGCCATCGCCCGCTTCTCTGTAGAAGCTTGATCCCGGCACAGCCGCGATGCCGATATTCTGAACCAGGTATTTCGCGAAGGTCACATCGTCGGGGAAGCGAAACGCCGAGATGTCGGTCATGATGTAATATGCGCCGCTTGGCTTGAGGCAACGAAAGCCTGCCGCTTCAAGAATCCCCAGCATGCGTTCGCGTCGAACCGCATAATCGCGCGCAAGAGTTTCGTAATAGCTCTCCGGCAGTTGCAGTGCCACAGCGCCGGCGGCCTGCAGCGGCGCCGCGGCGCCCACTGTAAGAAAATCATGCACTTTGCGTATTGCGGCCGTCACTTCCGGCGCGGCGATGGCCCAACCAACGCGCCATCCCGTCACCGTATAGGTCTTGGAAAGCGCGCTGATGGTAATCGACCGCTCGCGCATTCCCTCCAGCGTGGCAATGGAGATGTGCTTCGCGCCGTCGTACAGCAGGTGCTCGTAAATTTCATCCGAAATCGAAAACGCGTCCCATTGCACGCAAAGATCGCGAACCGTCTCAAGCTCGGCGCGTGTGAAAACCTTGCCCGTAGGATTGTTCGGAGTGTTGAGAATGATCGCCTTGGTCGTCGGCCCAAACGCCGCCGCCAATTCATCCGGATCGAACTTCCAATCTGGCGGATGCAGTTTTACGAATCGAGGGGTGGCCCCGGACAAAATTGCATCCGGCCCGTAATTCTCGTAGAACGGTTCGAATACCACCACTTCGTCGCCAGGATTCACAATGGCCATCATCGACGAAATCATGGCCTCGGTTGCCCCGCAGCACACCGTGATCTCGCGCTCCGGATCGATGTCCATCTCCTGCGTGCGCGAGTATTTCGCGGCAATGGCATCGCGAAAAGCTTTCGCACCCCACGTAATCGCGTACTGATTCACGTCCGCTTCAATGGCCTGCTGCGCGGCGCGCTTCACTTCGGCGGGAGCCGGAAAATCGGGGAAGCCCTGGGAGAGATTGATAGCGTTGTGCTGAATGGCGAGCCGCGTCATCTCTCGGATAACGGACTCAGTGAACTGTTCGGCTTTGCGGGAAAGTCGCGGGTTAGTTGCCGCTGCGGCTCCGGGGTTTGCGGGATTCGTCTTCAGTGCCATAGAGTCGGCGATAGATGTCCGCGTTGCGGCTCACGATCTGGACGTACTGGCGCGTTTCGGTGAATGGGATCGACTCCACGAACTCCGCGGGCTCCCGGTAATTTTGCCCCGCGGTCCACGACGTTACGCGGTCCTCCCCTGCATTATACGCAGCCAGAACCGATTCAACATTCCCGAATTGCTTCAGCAAATTCGACACGTACAGCGTCCCCAGATGTACGTTGTATTCGGGATCGACCAGCCGCGCGTGCGCGTAACCAATCTTCGCTTGCTTCGCCAGCCGCCGCGCCGTCGACGGGAGCAATTGCATCAGCCCGAATGCGTTCGCCGGCGAATGTGCCTCCGGCGAAAACGCCGACTCCTGACGCACCAGCCCCGCCACCAGCATAGGATCGACTCCCGCGCGGTCCGACCAGCGCCGGATTTCCGCCTGGAATGGCAGCGCGTAGGCCGCCATCCATACTGGCTTCGGCACATCGGTGAACGTGTGCGCTTCGAGTTGCGGATAAATTTGACGTACAGTAACAATGGCCGCGCCGCAGTGCCCGGCATCCACCGCGGCCTGAGCCGCTTCCAACAACAAACGAGGTTCGCCGGTCGAGGCATACGCCGCGCGCAATTCCAGTTCCGCCGAAGCGTCGAACGAAATCGACTGCAGCGCCATAGCGCGCTCGTGCCGCTTCTCCGCCGCCGGCGGAATCACATCCCCCAGTTTTTGCGACGGCGGCACCGGCGGAATCATGGCCAAAACATCGGGATCCTGTTTCGGGCCCGGATCAAGCCCGCGCACGCGCTTGATGGCCAGCGCCTCGAAATAGTTTTGCGGAAAGCGCTCGATCAGCTTGTCGTAATAGCTCCGCGCCAACCCTGGAACGCCGGCATCCTCAGCCAGCCGTCCCAGAAAGTAGAGTGCGTCCGCAGTATAGGGAGACCCGGGAAACCGGCGTAGATGCTGTTGCAAGTCCTCGGCGGCTTCCGGAGCGCGCTTGAGCACTGCCGTCCACGCCACCCGCCACTGTGCGTTGATTGCATCGGGAGAGATTGGAAACTGTTCCGACACGCGCTGGTAGAAACTCGACGCACGATCCCGGTCCAGCTTCACCCAATAGAAATTACCGGCCAGAAACAGCGCCGACGCGGCCCAGCGGCTCTGCGGTGCGCGCGATGCCGCGCTTTCCACCGCCGCGATCATCTCCGGCTCCTGCTGGTGTCCCCGGTAATATTCTGCCAGCGAGTAGGAACGCTCGGCGTCGACGTCGGGATCGCTCACCTTCAGCGCCATCATCTCCGAAGGATTCGCTCCGAGCGCCACTCCGCATTCCAGGATACGCAGTTCCGCGCGTTCCAGGTTCCCGCCCGAAAGCTGCTGCAGGATGACCGAATATTCGTTGCGCGCGCTTCCCCAATCTTTCGCCTCAAACAGAATGCCTGCATGAACGAATCGCTGGTCGAGTGGAAGCTGCGCGATTTGCGGGTTGGCGCTGCGCAGGAAGTCGAGTTTCACCCCCGCTTCCCGAGCTTGTTCGCTCACGGCAAAGCGCATGAAGATGGTTTGGTAGTCGGCAGCAGCCTCAGGCGCTTGTCCCGCTTTCTCGTGCGCTTCCGCCCGCAACAGCAGCAACCCTGGCCGCTGCGCCGTCTGCGGATAGGCATCGAGCGCTTTCACCGCTTCCGCCGGTTGATTCAGCGCTGTTGCCGCCACCGCAATCGACTGCAACACCTGCTCGGTCATCGCCGTATCGGGATAATCCTGCCGAATCTGCCTCAGCTCGGCCAAAGCCGCTTCGTTGCGCTGTTGCGCGAGGTCGGTTTCAGCGGCCCAGTAGAGCGCGTAATCGGGCAGCAACCGATCGGTTTTCGCCTGCTCCAACCACTTGCCGGCGTCGGCGTATCGCCCTCGAGAATAATCATAGAAGCCCAGTGCCAGCGCAGCTCGCGTGTTCAGTCCTGTGGAGGATTTTTGCCCCGCGATCGCGCTCAGCTCCGTATAGGCCCAAGTGGAGTTCTTTTGCTTGATCTGATCGGTAAGCTTCGCGAGCCGCTTCTCAGCTGCAGAAAGCCCGTCGGGAGGAGTTGTTACCTTCGGTTTTGTCGCAGACAAAGCTTTAGCTTTGCGGCGAACAGGTTTGATCGTCTTCTTTTGGGCCAGCGTGAACGAGGGGAAAACACAGAAGCACAAAACAAGCGTAACACCGGCCCTTCCAAGCAGCCGGCGCACCTTCGTCATGCCGAGTTCCCTAATGACGCAGTACAGGCGAGGGATAGGGATATTCTCCCAGGGCATGCTCGTCTCCCTGGGCGAGAATCTCCACCATCCAGCGGTGGAAGTAATCCACCGGGTGATCCTGGATCGCGCGAAAACGGCGGTCGTATTCTTTGCGTGCTTTGTCGAGGTCACTCCGCAACCGATCGCAGATGTCTTTATGCTCACGTCCCAATTGGACGTCTTGGGGACGCAGAAGTTTGATGTCTTGCATGGCCACTTTGGCTACCCGGTTCGCGCGGCGATGCAGTTCCTGAATTTCGGCTGGGAAGGTCGTGATGTCAAACGCCGCCTGTGCGGCGGCACTCGATTCGTGCGCTGGCGCCGCAGCTCCGGCCTGCGCAGCGAGAGAAACAGGCTCCGGAGTTAACTCCAGTTCCATTTCCTGCGGAACTGCGGCAACCTCGGAGTCCGAAACGAGGGGAGCGGCCTCCACCGCTGAGTAAGCCTGCGTGGGCTCGGTCTGCTGCTCTGGCAAGGGTCGCTCTGCCACCGGCAGATCGCGCGACTCCGTTACACTTGCCGCGGGTGTCGGCTCAGGCGCCGCCGCTCGCGCCTGTTCGGGACGGGCGGGAGCTGCCATCGGCGCTGCCGCGCTTTCCGGCGTGCGCACCGGCACTGTCGCCGCGCCGCCCGACTGATTCAGTGCAATCGCGGTGAAATTCGAGAGAACTGAAAGGCTTGCCGAAAGCGACGCCGCGAATGCCTGCGCGCGCAGCATCGCCGGTAGCGCATTACCCGGCTTGGCAGACGAGCACGCCGCCATGAATTCGCCGAGGGCCTGCTCGAGCTCGCTGGCAGTCCGCTGCAGTGGGCCCAAATTGTCGCACAACGCCCGCGAGACAACCTCTTCCAGCGTGCGCCCGGTTGACTCCTGCACTTCGATCAAAGCGTTTTCGCCTTTATTTTGGTGTCCTACGATTATGGAAATGACACTCCGAGGGTGTCAATGGCCATTCAGGACCAGGTTTCCCATTAGACAGCCTTTACCGATAAGCCCCTCGGAACTCGACATTTCAATGCCACGCTTCAATGTCATGATGAGCACTGGCGAAACCCAACACGCGGAACAAAAATGACCAAATTGTCAGCCGCCCGGATTCGCGAGATTCTCAACCTTGAGCCGCACCCCATCGAGGGCGGCTATTTCGTTCGCACCTACGCCTCGTCGCATCAACTGCCGCAAAACGCGCTGCCGCCTGGGTATTCAGGTCCTCGGCACGTCGGCACCGCAATCTATTATCTGCTTACGCCGGAGACCTTTTCCGCCCTTCACCGCCTTCCCGGCGACGAAATCTTCCATTTCTATCAGGGCGATCCTGTGGAACTGCTCGAGCTTCGGCCAGATGGAACCAGCACCCGCATCCTTCTCGGCCACGACCTCGCCGCTGGCATGCGGCCCCAGCACGTGGTGCCCGCGGGCGTCTGGCAGGGTTCGCGCCTGGTCAGCGGCGGTGAGTACGCCTTGCTAGGCACCACCATGGCTCCCGGGTTCGACTACGCCGACTACGAAACCGGCTCGCGCGATCAACTCATTTCGGGTTACCCGGATGAAGTTGATCGCATCCGCGCCCTCACGCGGTAGCAATTCATGTCGCGGTTGCCGACAACTCACAATTCTCGTCAAGCATCAGATAGATACCTGTCGAAACGCTTGTCTGGGCCATCGGCCGGAACGGCTGACCGTTCCTGCAGTTTCTCATCCTTGTTTTTGTTCGCTGGTGTTGTGCTGCAGCCACACGAGGAGAAAATGCCGCCTCTCGCAAAGCGTAAGCGAAAAGCCTGTTTCGCCCTGTTGGCCCTGGTTGCCGCGCTGATCTTATCAACAGGCGTTCGCGCCGAGGAATTGGTCGTCACGCTCGATCCGGCACGGACCGAAATCCACTACATGCTGGGCGCCGTTGCGCATACCGTGCACGGTACATTCAAATTAAAAAGCGGCGCTATTCGATTTGATCCAGCCACCGGGAAAGTCAGCGGCTCCATTGTGGTGGACGCGACCACCGGCAACAGCGGCAACGATGGACGCGACTCGAAGATGCATCGCGAAATCCTGGAGAGCCAGAAATACCCGGAAATTGTCTTCACGCCGCAACAGGTGAAGGGCACCGTAAACCAGCAGGGGGCGTCGCAGATCGAGGTTTCCGGCATTTTCCGCCTGCACGGCCAGGATCACCAGGTGACGCTGCCCCTCGCCTTGCAGTTGAACGGCCCCGAGGCCACGGCTTCGACTCAGTTCTCAATTCCCTATCAGCAGTGGGGCCTGAAAAACCCCAGCACCTTCATCCTGCGCGTCAAAGACACCGTCGACCTCGATATCCACGCCGTGGCCCACGTCTCTCCCGCTTCAAAATAAGCCGTACCCCTCGTCTCACTCGAAAAGCTCAAGCTAATATTGAACGGATTTTGCGTGGTAGCGCTGGAATGTGTCGCAACGTGAAACATCCTTCGGAGAGCTAACAACCTGAAGACTTGCTGCCAATGAAAGACCGGCAGATGGTTCGTAACATTTCTGTTGCTACGGAAGGTAGCGACCTTCAGGCAGTGACCAGATATCCAGGACACCGCTCGTGGCGTGATGATTGGCATTGCCCTCCGGGACGACGATCCTGCCGTCGATGACGATGGGGCTATTCCAGTGGCCTCCACCGCATTTTAATTCCGCAAGCTGTGTTCCCTTCACCGCGTCGTACACGCGAAGTCCGCCATCGGGACTGTAAACGTAGAGCAGTCCGCCCGCGACGACCGGACTTGTGCCTGCATTTCGATTCTTCCACATAGAAATGAGCTTGCCACTCTGGAAATTCCAAGCCGCGGTGCCGCCGCTGTCAGCCGCAAGCATCCAGGTCTCGGCGCCGTTGTGCCATACAGCCGGAGCGGTGAACAATCGGGCGCCCGAAGGAGTCGAGACTTGTTGTAATTCCTGATCGACATGTGCCGCCGTGCCTGCCATGGATTCGACGCTGAGCAGCCGGATGAGCGAGTCTTTGCCGCCCTGAGCCAGAACCTTGCTGCTCAACAACACAGGCGACGTCGAGCCCAGATCCTCGTCGGTCTCATTCAGCTCAGCATTGTCCTTCGGAGTGTAATTGCCCAGCATCTGCGTCGTATCGGGATTGAGTTCAATTACGGAATCTCCCCAATCGCTTTTGCCATTGTAAGGACCGTTTCCGGTAGCGACGAAGATGTTTCCGGTATCTGGATCGATAACTGCGCCGGCACGCCCCCAAATGGCGGATCGTGTGGATTTGCAAGATTTAGGATCAATCAGGCCGGAACGATCGCTACACAGAGAATTCCAGACGTGCAACAATTTTCCGGTCTGGGCGTCGAGAATGGCCACGTGCCCCTGATACGGCGGCTGGTCGCCAATATAGCCGCCGGTGACCGCAACGATGTGGCCGTGAAACTCTTTCAGCGGCGACGCGATCTTCTCGCGGGAAGGCAGAAGCGTGATTGCAGTTTTCCAGATCACGTGCCCGTCGGAAATGGCGAGCTTTTGTACTGTACCGTCGGGTGCCGCGGCGTAAATGTATTGGCGATCAGGGGCAGCCACGGGAGTGCTGTTTGTAATCTGGCGTGAGGCGGCCCAGGAGGTGTATCCAGACGGAGTGTATTCCCAAAGGACCGATGCTTTGCTGGCATCAACGGCGATGGTCTTGCCATAGGTCGTGGTGACGAACAATACGTCGGCTATTGTTCCCTTCACCGACACTCCGCGCAAATAAATGGCGGTGGCATCGACCGTACCATCGAGTTGAACTTGATGATGAACCAAAGATGAGACGTTTTCCGCCGTGATGCGCGTGGAAACCGTGGGCGAACTGGAACTGAAGGAATCCCAGCCAAACTCAGTCCAGTCGTTCGCGACTTGCGGGTGGGCAGCGGATGTACACGTGCCTGCGAAAAATAGGAGCAGGCTCAGCCTTCGCCAGAGTCCCGGTTTGCGAAATGCAATATGGGCCACGCCATGACCTCACCCAGTATGCTATCTCTAAATTTCCGAACGCGCCATCCGGTGGCCATCCCAATGGCGGTAGCACATGATATGTCCGGTGGAATAAGAAATTAAATGACCGCCTAAAATTCACAATTCGGCCACAGGGCGGTGATGTCCGAGCGAATGGCGTGCCATAGGCTTGGTTGTGCCCGCGGCTGGGCACTGCACAGAAATAGCTGTCCGTTTTAAAAAGCCCTCTGTGAATGCACGTTTTGAGTAGGACATTCCCGACCAGCCAAAGGCCTCGCTCGTATTTGACTGGTCCGCATTCGGCCCTCGGGCGGATCAAACGGGCAGCGGCATTGAGTCGGCGGCTGGATCATTCCGCAATTCCGCCTGCAAGGCGGGCAAATCGACAGCGTTCTCGGTGCGAGCCATGACGATGGTCGCGAGCGAGTTGCCCAACACATTGACCGGCACGAATGCGGAAGACAAAAGAGTGTGCACGCCGAGAATCAATCCAACAGCGGCCACGGGAATTGTTCCGCTCGCTGAAAGCGTGGTGGCGAGAACGACGATGGCCGAACCGGAGACGCCTGCGCCACCCTTTGAGGTGAATAACATGGTCGCCAGCAGCCCTAACTGCTGGCCGATGGTCAGATGAATGCCGAGGGCTTGAGCGAGAAATACTGAGACGGTGGACCAATAGAGACAGGTGCCGTCATGATTGAACGAGTAACCAGCGGGCAGCACCAGACCAACGATGGATTCCTCCACGCCGAGCCGGCGCAGCTTGGCGATGACGCTGGGAAACACGGATTCGCCCGAATTAGTGCCCACGACGATCATCAGTTCGGCACCGAAATATTGAATCAATCGCAAGATATTGACGCCGGCGGCCCAGGCGATGGGAGCGAGCACCAAGGCGACAAAAAGAAAGCAGCAGACGTAGAACTCCGCGACCAGTTTGCCCAGCGAGAGCAAAGTGGCCGGCCCGAATTTGCCGACGGTAAACGCGATGGCTCCGAACGCGCCGATGGGGGCAAGATACATCACGAAGCCAATCATCTTGAACAGCGCTTGTGCAACGGAGTGAATGCCGTCCACGAGGGGCTTACCCTTCGGCCCCAGCGCGAGCAATCCAAAAGCAAACATCAGCGAAAAGAGGAGCACCGGGATGACTTCACCCTGGGCGAAAGCCCCCACTGCGCTTTCGGGCACCAGGCTAAGCAGAAACTGACCGAAGCCAATCGGTTTCGTGGGCGCCTTCACGCCGCTGGTGGCGAGAGTGGTGAGATTCACGTGCATGCCCGCGCCAGGCGCCCAGATGTTCACGAGAAGCAGGCCGAGGATAAGGGCGAACGTGGTGACCACTTCGAAATAGATGAGCGATTTGATGGCTACGCGGCCGACTTTTTTCGCTTCGCCCACGCTGGCGATCCCATGCACCACGGTACAGAAAATGATGGGCGCGACCAGCATGCGCACGAGCTTGATGAAGAGGTCGCCGAGGGGCTTTAGCGATTCGGCACTTTGCGGTCGCAGATAACCGACCAGAACACCCAAGAGCATCGCCAGCAAAATCTGCAGAGAGAGATGTTTGTACCAAACAGGCCGGCGACGAGGCGCGGGAATCCGGCTGAGTTCGGCGGGCTCTATTGCTGCGGTGGGCGTCGGCATAGAGTGCGTTTAGACGAGCGAGCGTATGACGTCGTTGAATACTTCGTCGACCGACAAGCGGCGCGGGATTAAACCCTGCTGCTCGGAATACTCAATGATCGTTTCAAGAGACGCGCGGACGGCTTCGACACCGAATCGCAACGCGCCGGGCATTTTCGCGGGAGCGGCGGCGGTGCTCTCCTTCAACATGCGGTAAACCTCGCGGACGACGTCCGGGCGGGCCTGCGCGATCGATTCGCGGATTACCAGCATGTGATTGATGGGAACGCCGCCGTGTTTTTCGGCCCAGCGCGCGGCAACCTCCGCCGCATCCGGTATGAGCGACTTCAGCGGCGTGCCCTCAGGATTCTCGCTGCCGAAGATGGCCGCGTCGATTTCGCCATCGAGCAGCATCTGCATCAACTGCTTCCCTTCCGGCGCGCGCTGAACCCAAGGCGGGTCGGTAAATTCGGCGACGTGCGGATCTTCGAAGGTGATCCACTGAACGCGCCGGAAGTCGACGCCGTAATCTTGCTGCAGAAAACCCCGAACCCAGGCGCCGGTGGTCTGCGTGTATGAGCGAACGCCCACTTTGCGGCCCTGGAGATCGCGCGGGCTCAGAAGACCGCGTTCCGGATTGTAAAAGATGGTGTGATGCTGGCCGCGCGCCACAACCGTGGCGGGCATCAGAACGTACGGCTTGCCGTAGGCCTTCGCTTGCAGGAAGGTGACAATGGCAAGCTCGCCCAAATCGAATTTCTGCTCCCGTACCAGAGCTTTGAAGGCTTTGTTGGCGGTCTTGACGTCGGCAAAAGTGAAATTCACGAGCGGCGATCGCACTTCCCCGTTTCTTAAGGCAGCCGTGTTCGGATAAACGGCAAGCAAAGTTTGAAGAGTCAGCGCGGTTTGTGTTTCGGGCATCGAGTTTTAGTCCCCGGCAAGGGCAGGATAAAGAGTGAGCGCGGTGCGCGCGAAAATCCAATCGCGATCTACGGCGGACAATACGGACAAGCCCATTTGTGAAACTTTCAGCAACTCCGGGAGCGTTCCTTCCGATGCTGGATAGTTCGAGCCCCAGGCTATTCGTGAAGCTCCAAATTTCGATACGAGCAGCGGGAAAAAGGTGGCCGGAGTGGCTTTTCCGTTTTGCACTTCCGCGACAGTGCGCGGCGTAAGTTTCAGGCAGAGATTTTTGTAGTCCGCCAGACGGAAGACGTCGGCCGCCGCGGCGTACGGAGGGCCGTCGGAAAGCGTCGGCTTCGCCAGGTGATCGAGAATTACGGAGACGTTCGGGAAACGCTCGAGCATGCGGACGAGCGCCGGAATCGCTTTCACGGTCATTTGCATGCACACGGGAATTCCGAGTTCGCTCGCGCACTCCCAGGCCGGGAAGGAGCGCGGATCGTCGACCCAATCGGCCTGATTCATGGTGCTGCCCGCGGTAAACAGGCGCATTCCGGTGAGCTTGCGGCCTACCCAGTGGCGGATCTTTTCGGGAGCGTCGGGCGCGAGAACATCCACGGAAAAAACGCCCGTGAAACGGTTGGGATACGCGGCGACGGTATCCGCCACGTATGAATTATCGTGGCCATAACATGTGGAAGCCTGCACCAGGGCCGATTTCGCGATGCCGGCCTGATCCATTGCGGCGATCATTTGTTCGGCGCTCACGGGCCTTTGGCGCGACCAGTCAGATTTGTGGCCGCCGACCGGCGCATTCGGGTAGCGGGCCGTGTCGGTGCTGATCACATGAGGATGGATGTCGATGATCACAAGGTGCCGCTGTCTCTCACGAATTATCGCTTCAGATTATTGCTGCTGGCACACCACGCCACGGCGATTCAAGTTGCGCAACAAATCCTAAATCGAGCGGTAGCTCGTCCACAAGCACCTGGAGCGCAGCGCCTAAGAACTTGCATTGGAACACAATCCAGCGGGGTTTGTTTCGCAATAATTTTGTGGGGAAATAGCAATAAGATTGAGCCCGAAGGATCCTAACCGCAGGAGTTCGCCAGCGACGGAAAGGCTTCAGCCCTTAAGTCATTGCCGCTGAAAACACGGATTCCCAGCCGAGGGAGGATCGCGGCACAGAGTGAGCGAGACGCTGTTCGCAAGCATTCAGCAACAGCAGCACAATAGCCTATTGGGGCTTGCAGTATTTCTCTGGGCAGCCATTCCCTCGCATGGCACGCCTCCTCCTGGAAAGCTTGGAGAGTTGGAAATTCTGGCGCCTATTATCGTCTATCCCAGGTTTGCGGGGTAAGCGCTGAGTGGGGCTTCAAGAGATGGGATTGATGCCGGGGGGTTCGTCAGATGTAGTGCCTTCTGGTCAGAATACTCCCCACGATTCCCGAGAAGATGTCCTGGCCGGCATGCTGCATCATTCCAGGGCGCAGGCTCTTACGGATGTCCGCGAGGATGCCAAACATCGCGCCATAAATCATGATGGTGATCATGCCCTTCCATCCCTGATAGCCGTGTGCCGCGCCAAAAATTATCGACTGGAGTACGATGGCCCATCCTTCGCGCCCGGTGATGGCGAAGAACTGTTTTTGCAAATAGCCACGGAAAATGAATTCTTCGCAGAATCCGGCGGTGGCGCACAAGATTATCCACACGGCCGTTTCGGTGGCAGTTTGCGGCAAGAGCGGCTGCAGCGTGCGTATGGTTGTGTTCTGTCCGAGAATCTTGTTGAGAATCAGCAAAACGCCCGCAACCACCAGCCAGAAACCGAGTGCTGCGGCAATGTCGCGGATGAAATCGTTTACGCTGGCCCAGCGTCCGCCGATGATTTCGCGCACGGAGGTGCGCGTCAGCTTCAGCCCCAGCAGCCACACATAACTGAACAGAAGCAACTCGAAAGCGATTTGCGTGAAGTAGAGCGGCAGACGGGATTTCAGCTCGATAGCGCCGAGATGTTGTTGCTGGATGGCCTGCGTGAGCGAAATGCCCACAACGACCAGGACGAGTATTGTGGTGTGCCAGAGAGGCGCCACAAGCTTGCGGTCATTTTGCGCAACCGCGCTGACCGGATATTCTGGAGTCGCCATGAAGGGGATACGCGCTAGGGACAATTTCGAGTGTAGCAGTCTCGGCGTGCGGCTCCAATGGCTCGACGACTCGAATTGAATCATTGAATGCGGTAAGTTGTGGATCACAGTGCGAAGCGCGACGACCTTAGGAGGAATGTTTTCTGCGAATTGACCGCAGCGCGATCGCGCACATCGGCGTTTCCTCGATCGGCACGATGCTACTGGTGTGGTATTGCATCAACCGGCCGCTGACGCACTTGCAGGAATTCGGATTGGCGTTGGCGATTGCCGCGTTTTTTCTATGGGCCACGGCGCGAGTGCAACTCGGCAAATCATTCTCGGTGAGTCCGCAGGCGAAGGCGCTGGTTACGCAGGGAATTTATTCGCGCATTCGGAATCCCATCTATACGTTCGGGCTGCTGTGGATCGTTGGACTGATCCTGGCGGTGGGACATCCAGAGTGGCTGGCGATTTTGCTCGTGTTGATTCCCATGCAGATCGTGCGCGCGAGAAAAGAAGCACGCGTTTTGGAAGAGAAATTTGGCGAGGAATACCCCGCGTATCGCGCGAGAACGTGGTTTTGACGATGCGAGCGAGGGGGTGACGACGCCGCTATGCCAGCAGAGTGAGGTGAATCAGTTTGTCGGCGCGATCCGTTGTATCGAGCGCGCGGCAGGTGGCGATGATCTGTTCATATTGCGCCGCGGGGATGGGCAATCCGGGGATTATCGCGTGAATGCGGCGAACTTCTTCTTCGAAGTCCCAAATGAATTCACGCCCGGTGGCCTGTTTCGTGTAATTTTTGCCGTCCTTCATGAAGATCGTGATGCGCGGCGCGAAAAGCGCCATGTCGCGCGACGGGATAATGGTGACGCGCTGCATCAGCGCCAGCACTTCTGGGGGATCGGGCTTTCCGGCCAACATGGGATATCCGCGCTTCACCACTCCGTAGGCCGTAAAATAGCGCGTGTTCCCAACTTTCGCCGGAGTAGTGGCATCCTCGCGGCGCGTGGGAAATGCCGGGCTGGGATACTGCGTTTCGAGCCAGTTGACCACGGCTTCCACGCGGTCCACATCCTCTGGGCGGATGTTGTGTTCCTCGCACAATTTCGCGGTCACGTCGATGTGCGCCAGGTTGTAGCCGGAAACGGAGTAGATGCGATACAACGTTTCGACAAACATCCAGTCCGAGCCAAGATTTGAGGTAAGGCTCGCGAGATTCGTTCGCAGCTTGCCGGTAAAGCTGTAGGTGAGTTCGCCGCGATTATTTCCTGCGTAGGAGTGATAAAAACCGCCATCGCCCTCAAGCGCCGTTTCGCCTCCAGCGTGTCCCAACTTCGCCAGCGCAATGGCCAGCATGGCGTTGCGCGCGGAAATTCCTTCCCGCAGGCTGGCACTTTCAAGGTTTCCTCCGGCGAGATTCACACACAGACCGATGGCGTTGCAAATCTGGTCCTCATTGAAGCCGAGAATTTTCGCGGCGGCGACCGTGGCGCCGAAAACGCCGAACACCGGGCTGGCGTGAAAACCGCGCGCCATCACCGTGGGGATAAAATCGGCGGCCATGCGCTCCATCACTTCGTATCCCGCTACGATGCCAGTGATGAAATCCTTGCCTGATGCGCCGGCCATTTCCGCAGCTACCAGCGCGGTAGGGATGATGCTGGTACCCGGATGGGTGAGCATGCGGAAGGTGTCCCACTTGCCGCCCGCGAGAGTCATCTCGGAATTTGCGAAGGCCGCGCCGCCGCGCGTGGCTTTCTGGCCGCTCACCAGAATGGTTGCGCCGTTGCGCACGCCCGCTTCTTCCTCGGTGACGAGTCGCACTGCCTCTTTGCCTTCGGGCATCTGGGAACCGAGCAGGAGCGAACTGATCGCATGCAGCGTGACGCCCTTGGCGCGATCGATCACGTCGGGCGGCAAATCTTCGTAGCGGAGAGCGGCTATCCAGCGGGCGAACTGGCGGCTGAGCGTGGGATGCGGGATGTCTTTCGCGGGATCGTAGGGCCTGGTGCTCGGCGCGTTCAGCTCGCTCGGCTGCGTGGAGTTTTGCGCTAGCGCCGCACCCGATTGCAAAGCGGTTAATCCGGCAATGCCTACCGCCGCAATGCCGGCGTTTTTGAGAAAATTGCGCCGGGCCGTCTCGCCGTTGGATTGCTCGGAAACCTGCCGCGGCATTTTGTCTTTTCTAGTCACTCGCCACTCGTCACTGGCCACTGTCTTACTGCTTTGCGCACCCTTGCCGCGACTGCTCGAACTGTTTGAAGAGCCGCATGGTTCCTTCGCCATCGAGCGTATGCATCACGTGTCCTTCGCCCTTTTCCTCGCTGAACTCCACCGTATAGCCCTTCGAACGAAACAGGTCCGCCTGTTTCTTCTCGGAATTCAGCCAGCCGGTGTCTTCGGAGCCGGCGTACATGTAGATGCACATTTTCGAGAGGGCTTGCACGTAGTTGGGCTTTGCGGCGTCGAACAACAGTCCCGGCAGTCCGGTGACCGACCAGAAGTATTGCGGATAGAGCGATGCGATCTTGAACGCGCTCAGGCCGCCGTTCGACACGCCGGCAATGTGAAATTTGTTGTCGAGCACTTTGTAATCCGCTAGCAGCTTTACCAGAAACTCCGGGAAAACTTTTGCGCCGCCCTCGAAGAAAAGCTCCCCCTCCGGCGCTTCCGGCACAACGATGATGTATCCCAGCCGCTCGCCCAGCAGGCGCCAGTTCCGCTCGAGTGTGCCCTGGACCATGTCATACGTCTGGTCCCCGCCCGGAAAGGCCAGCACCGCAGGATAGGTTTTCGCCGAATCGTAACCGTTGGGCAGCACCACGTCATAAATGACCGTGTTCCCGCCGATCACCTTGCTCTTTTCCTGCACTTCGGCCCTGGCCGCTCCGGCAAACAGCAGCGCGACGAGCGCCAGCGCAAGAACCCATAAGCCCGATAGGCGAGTTGATTGTGCCGTCATGCCCTTACCCTCCAATCTCACGAAGTGCGCCGGATTATACCTCCGGCGGTCCGATCTGGGCACCCATAGCAAAAGACATGGAGCGCGGGGAGAACGGTGCTCGGGATGGCGATCCTTTTCGGATCGCATCTGGCACTTCGCGGCGGAAGCCAGGAACACACCAATTAAAAGCTCCCCACGTCGTCGCGGAGCGGCCGTAGCAGGAGAGATCCTTCGACTCGCGGAGCCATCCTTGTGGATTGAAAGAGAGATCCCTCGCTCGCTGCGCTGCGTTCGGGATGGCGATCCTTTTCGGATCGCCACTTTTTTCTTGCAGTTCACAGGTAAGTCTCGGTACAGTGAGCGTGCTTGTAGTATGAGTACGGTGTCGAGGCATAGCTATTGGCCGAGGAAATGGCTAACGGCGCTATTCAGGAGCGAGAGGCAAGGGCTTGACCTGCGTCCTAGCGGTTGCCAATCAAAAGGGCGGCGTTGGAAAGACTACCACCTCTATCAATCTCGCAGCGGCACTCGCTCTCAAGAAGAAAAAAACGCTTCTGATCGATCTGGACCCGCAGTCGAACGCCTCGATTTCCTTTTTTACACCTGAAGAATTGCAAGGTCCGACGGTCTACGACATTTTCGCAGAGCATCCGATGGAGATAGCCAGGGTTATCCGGTCGACCAAGGATGAAAACCTGTTTGTGGCGCCGGCCCGGCTGGCATTGGCGCGCCTAGAGCAGCAGATGTCCGGGCAGTTCGACGCGCCTTTCAAGCTGAAAGACGCACTGTCTCCGGTGCTGAAGGACTACGACTTTATCGTTATGGATTGCCCTCCGGCGCTGGGAATCCTTACCGTCAACGCGCTGGTGGCCTCCAGCCATTTGCTGGTGCCCATTCAGGCTGCTTACTTCGCCATCGAAGGCACGGACGATCTGCTTGAGACGTTCGGACGCATCCGCTCACGCCCTAATCCCGAATTGAAAATGCTCGGGGTGGTCATCACGCTTTTCGACAAGCGCACCAACATTTCGCGCGACACGCACGAGCAGATCCGCTCTGTTTTCGGCGAAGCGCTATTCAAGACACGCATCAGCAAAAACGTTCGCTTGGAGGAAAGCCCGGCCTACAAGGAAACGATCTTTACGTTCGCGCCGAAATCACCCGGCGCCGAGGAGTACAAGAAATTGGCTCAGGAGGTATTACAACGTGTCGAAGAGGATCGGGTTGCCCGTCACTCTCAAGATGCGGCATGACGCGCACTATGTGGAGACGCTGACCAGCTACACCGGCGCTTCCATTGGGCGCATGATCCCGATTGACAAGATTCGTCCCAATCCGGACCAGCCGCGCAAATTCATCGGGGACGTCAGCGAATTGTCCGCATCGATTCGCGAGAAGGGCGTGCTGGAACCGCTGCTAGTGCGCTACGTCCCGCGCGAGGACACCTATTACATTATTTCCGGCGAGCGCCGTTACCACGCCTCGCAAGCCGCCGGCCTGCACGAGCTGCCTTGCATCGAAAAGATTGCCGACGATGCCGAAACTCTTGAACTCGCGCTAATCGAGAACCTGCAGCGCAAGGACCTTACGCCCTTCGAAGAAGCCGACGGCTTGCAGCGCCTCGCTGATCATTTTGAATACACGCACGATGACATTGCCAAAAAGATCGGCCGGGCGCGTTCGTCGGTTACCGAATCGATGGCCTTGCGCGTGATTCCGGCTGAAGTGCGCAAAGCGTGCGTCGAAAGCGGGATCAACTCGAAATCGGTTCTGCTGCAGGTGGCACGCCAGCCGAACGAAAAGAAGATGCAGGAGATGGTCGAGCGCATCGCTACCGCCGGGCTCACACGTGACGAAGCGCGCCGCGCGCGAAAAGAGGAGACGGAGTCGGCGCCGCGCCCGCAACCTTATATTTTCGACCTCAAAGGCCCCGAGGACACATTCCACCTGCGCATTCAATTTCGCAAGAGCCAGGTAAGCCCACAAGAATTGGCTGCCGCTCTGCGCGAAGTGCTCCGCGAACTCGAATCGCGCTCCGGAACTATGTCCTCCTCCGCCGTGGCCTGAACTGCAGGGCGACGCACACAAAAGGCAGTGTTCGCTGACCGCACGCAGAATTCACCTGGTCAGGATTATTAGAAAAGCAAAGACGGGCGGGAGCTACATCTTGTAACGGCCGAGATCCTCATCGTTCAAGTTCTCCAGCCATTTGCGCAATTCTTCGTTCGAGCCTTTTTCCGCAGCGATGGTGCCCATCTTGGAATTCTTCAGCACCTGATCTTCCACGAAGATGGGGCAATCGAGACGGAGGGCCAAAGCCAGCGCATCACTCGGGCGCGAATCCATGGACATCATTTGGCCTTCGCGCTCCATCCAGATGAGCGCGTAAAACGTATCGTCTTTCAGGTCGGAAACAACCACTTTCTGTACGTGGACGTTGAGGCCTGTGAGCATGTTCTTCAAAAGATCGTGCGTCATGGGGCGGGGCGTTTGTACTTTTTCGATTTCGAGCGCGATGGCGTTGGCTTCGTAAATGCCCACCCAGATGGGAAGGATGCCGCTGCCCTGAGTTTCCTTTAGGACTACCACGGGCATGTTGGTGACGGGGTCCATCATCAAGCCGCGGATCTTGACTTCGAGTTCCATCGTGGCCTCCCCATTACTGCTGCCCGCTTCCGCTTGAGACGACGTGCTCGCCCACGAGACTGTTCGGACCCGCGCGCGAAACTTTCACCTGCACGTATTGTCCCAGAAGATTTTGATGCGGCGAAGTGAAATTTAGTACACGATTACCGGTAGATCGTCCGGCCCACTGATCGCGCGCTTTGTGGCGCGTGTCCACCAACACTTCGAAGGTTTCGCCCACGAGTTTTTCGTTACGCGCGGTTTGAATCAGGCGCTGGCGCTCCTGCAGAACGGCGAGGCGCCTACTCTTCTCTTCCTCGGGAATGGCATCGGGCATTTTCGCGGCAGAAGTATTGGGGCGCGGCGAATACTTAAAAGAGAAAACTCCGTCGTAGCCAACCGCGTCGAGAAGCGTGAGCGTTTCGTCGAAGTCCTGGTCTGTTTCGCCGGGAAAACCGACGATGGTGTCGCTGGTGATGCTGAAAGGGCGCTTCGCGGCACGCATCCAGGAAATCTTTTCGAGATATTCTTCCCGGGTGTAGGTGCGCAGCATGGCGCGCAAAATGCGCGTCGAACCGGATTGCACGGGCAGATGCACGTGCTCGCAAAGTTCGGGAGTGTGATCGATGGCTTCGACAATTTCGCGGGTGAAATCGTTCGGATGAGATGTGGTGAAGCGAACGCGGCGGATACCGTCCACTTCGGCGACGCGGCGGAGCAAATCGACAAAATTCCAGCCGCGCGGCGAGGGGTCGCGATAGGAATTTACGGTCTGGCCGAGGAGCTGAATTTCAGTGTAGCCGGCATCGGCCAGACGGCGCGCTTCCGAAAGCACGGCCTCGCTCGGGCGGCTGCGCTCGGGGCCGCGCGTGTGCGGCACCACGCAGTAGGAGCAGGCGTAGTCGCAGCCTTCGATGATGGTGATATAGGCGCGAATGGGATTGTCGCGACGGGTCATGTCGGTTTCAAAAGTCTGATCGGTATCGAGATCGAGGCCGGTGACGCGGCGGCCGCCCGCCTCAAGCTCATCCATTAACTGCGGAAGCTTCTGGTAGCTGGCGGATCCGCAGACGAGACTAACCCAGGGAGCGCGTTCGAAAATATCTTCGCCTTCCTGCTGGGCCACACAACCGAGGACTCCGATGATCTTGCCGGAATCGCGCGCGGCGATGCGCCATTCACCCAGGCGCGAAAAAATCTTCTGCGCGGCCTTTTCGCGAATGCTGCAGGTGTTGTAGAGCACCAGATCAGCTTGCGCCGCTGACAGGACCGGCCGGTACCCGCGCGCCAACAAAACGCCGGACACTTTCTCGGAGTCGTGGGCGTTCATCTGGCAACCAAACGTTTCGATGAAGAAACGCTTCGAGCCAGTTTCGGGAGCGGTTGCGGACGAAGGCTCGATGGAGGCGACGAGCGAACTGAGACCCGACGCGGGCTGAGCTGGGAAAGGAAGAGCAACGGAACGCGAAAGAGCGTCGATGCCTATATCGAAGGCTTTGCTCATGGACATAGTGATTCTAGCACACGGGAAATTGGTGTTTTGAATCCTCACCTCGCGCTCATGCCTGTAATCAGCAGCTAAAATAGAAAAGGGCCGGAGCGAGCGCCGGCCCTTTTGCACTTCGGTTATTTCGGCGCTAGAACTGTAGTCTGAGCCCCAATTGAATGGAACGGGGGCCGCCGCTGCCGACCGTCGCGTTGGCGATGCCCACGTCAGGAGTTTGCCGGGACGCGCCGAAAGAGCCGGTGACCGAAGGATTACCGATATTGGTATAGTACTCGGTCTGGTTCAGAACGTTGAAAGCTTCAAAGCGGAATTGCGCGTTCAAGCGTTCGGTGAAATGAACATCCTTCGAGATAGACACGTCCCACACGTGGAACGGTTCCCCACGGAATTCATTGCGTTCGCCGTTGCCGAAGGTTCCAAATGCTGGAGGAAGCATGACCGATCCGCCGCTGGCGAAACAACCAAACTTCGCAAGCGAAGCAAGGTATCCGGAACTAGCCGCAGTCCAGCCAGGAAGGGCGGGAGTAGAACTACCATTCAGAGAGGTGGCCTGAGCGACGCACGCTGCATTGGTGGTGCCGGCATAAAACGGAACACCTGCGTATTGAACGCCGCTGAAGTCCGCGGGATTGCCGAAGAAATCCCAGCGATCCTGCAATTCACCGGTGCCGCTTATGTTGTTCTTAGTATCGGCAACGTTCCACGGAAGAGCTGTTTGATACTTGACGATCGAGTTCAGGCGCCAGCCTTGCAGCATTTGCCCGAACCCGCTCTTGCTGGGCAAGGCATAGGTCAACGACCAAGTGAGGCTGTGACGCACATCCGTCAGGCAATCGCCGTAATCGGCTCGGGGATTGAAAACGTCCGAAGGCAGGGTAGCGCCGTTCCAGTCACCGGATTGCATCTCTAGACAATGCGCGTAGACGTAGCCAAGGAGGTAATTCACTCCATGCCAGGGACGCTGCGTGAGAGTGACCTGCAAAGCATCGTAGTTGCTGATATCGAGGTTCTGGAGTTCGTTGATATCGGACAAGTACGGAAACTTGTTGTAGTAGGGCCGAGTCAGATCCTGGCAAATGGCGCTGGCGGCTGCGGCCGGAGCGACGCCCGGCGCGCAATGCTTGGTCGCCGCAGTGTACGTTTCCCAACCCGAACCGGGAGCCGGAGGATTGGCGTCGTTCAGACCGAGGAGCTTTTCGCCATGGCTGCCGACATAGGCAAGTTGCAGAGAAAGGTTATTCGTGAACGCGTGCTGCACACTGAGGTTCCACGCAGGTGCGTAGGGTCTGTGCAGATTGGGATTTACAGCTAGGATGGGGCAAGGGTTGTTGTTGGGAGCAGCATTCGTCGGCGAATTGCACTGAACCTGTGTCGGCGAGACCGCCGCGAACACACCCGAGCCGCTGGCGGCTGCGAGATTCCAATTCACCGCAGAAGGCTGGAACTGAAGAGTTGCAGTCTCCATGTTGCCAGGCCCAGGCACGCCATTCAGTACAGCTCCTGTTGGAATGGTATTAAGTCCGGTGGTGGTTGGGTTTGTTCCCTGCTGCGAGAGGAATACGTTGAACCCCTCGAGCACGTAAATAATATTGAAGCCTCCTCGGACGACCCACTTGGAATCGCCTTTAATATCCCAGGCAAATCCGAACCGCGGCGAAACGTTGTTCCAGGACGGATATAGACTGCTCATGCCATTCTGACCTATCTGCACGAGCCCAGTGGCCGAGTTCGGGTCGAAATTGGCGAGCTGATTGTTATCTTCCTGGATGGGTGTAACACGCTCAAAGCGCACGCCCAAATTGAGGGTGAACCTCGGCAGAATGCGCCAATCGTCCTGTCCGTACAAAGCAAAGCCCCAATCGGTGACTTTTACGTCCGGCGTGCCCACGAGTTCGGAAGGTAGAGTGGAAGTCGATAAATTGCCCAAGAGAAACTCCTGAGGGCCGGTTAAGCCGCCGGTGCCGTTCGCAAATGTAAAGCTGCCGCGGGAACCGCTGAAGGTCCCTTCCTGAGTGCTTTCATGCCGCACTTCCCCACCAAATTTCCAGGAATGTTTGCCACGAATGTAGGAGACGCTGTCGATGCCCTGAATGGTGTAATCGGGGCCTTGAATCTTCGGGAAGCTGTTGCAACACCCGGTCGCGGTGAAACCCTGAATGGTCACGACAGGCATACCGCAATTGGCCGGCTGCCCGGTTTGTCCAATAACGGTAGCCTGCGTGCCCCAATTGATGCCGGTTTCACCGGAAGGCTGGCCGATATTGCTGCAATCACCGGGATAGCTGGGCTGAAAGAAGCGGTTGATACCGAAGTTCGCTTCATTAACCACGGACGAACTTGCCAACCAAGTCCAATGCGCGCCCATAATCATGGATTTCGCATGTGACCGGGTATCCCAGTAGGGCTGAGCGGGAGCTCCCTGGAATCCCAGGCCATCGAAGTTCCCCACGAAGTATTCGCCGCTGATGTTGTTCTTGTCGTTCAAGTGGTAGTCGATCTTGGCGAGGCCATTGTTGATCGTGTCATTTCCGATGGGGGTGACGGGGTCAGCACCATTGGCCACAGCCGCAGTCTGGAAAATTCCGCTGTAGGGAGAGGTCGCGGCGCAAGTGCCTGGGGCTCCGCCGTAAGTCAGACCGGCGAGTTTCAGGCTGAGAGTGTTTGGCGCGGTGGTCAGCGCATTGCAGGCCGCGAGCAAACTGAAAGTGTTACGAGTCGTAGCGGAGTTTCCGAGCAAAGGATCGATGGTCGGCAAGCTGTCGCTCTGCGAAGGGGCGCTGATGTGATTGAACTGCCCTTCGTATGCCAGGAAATAAAACAGCTTGTCCTTACGAATAGGTCCGCCGATGGTGCCACCGAAGTCCTCGATGGCGGTCTGCTGCTTCGGCTGTCCGGGCAAGATAAAGGGGTTGGTGGCGTCGAGGGCATCACTGCGGCCAAACGCTGATGCGGTGCCATGCACCGTATTGGTGCCGGATTTCAGACCCACGTTGACGATGGCGCCGGGCTTCCAGCCATATTCGGCAGTAGGATTCTGCTCCGTGTTGAATTCCTGAATAGCGTCAATGGGCAGGATGGAAGTGGCGTCGCCAAACACGGGGGAGGAGTTCAGCACGCTTTGCGAGGAGAAGCCTTCCACTGTATCGATGCCGTCGAGAATGTAAACGTTATGCTCGGCGCGCATTCCATCGGAGCTTTGGCTCCATTTGCCGCTGCCGGGCTGAACGTAGAGGCCGGGCTGAAGATCGAGCAGGCGCGTGTAATTGCGGCCGTTCAAGGGCAGATCGCTAATGAGTTCGTTATTGACCGCGCCGCCGAGCACGGCATTGGTTGTTTGCACCAGCGGAACAGATTCAGTGACGGTGACGGTTTGCGTCTGCTCACCTGGCAAGAGGGAAAGATCGACCTTCACCTGAGAGCCAACCTCAACGAGGACGTTTTGCCGCTCCAGCGTTTGGAATCCTTTGAATTCACCGCGGACCGTGTAAGTGCCCGGGGTAAGATTGGGAGCGCTGTATTGACCGGCGGCGTCCGCGGTCAAAGTACGAGTGACGCCGCGCTGAGTGTCGATGACGGTGATCGTAGCACCGGGAAGGGCGCCGCCGCTTTTATCCGTAACCGCGCCAATGATGCTGCCGACGTCTCCACCTTGAGGATAAGCAACAGAGGTGACAAAAACGAAGACAAAACAGACGGCGAGCACACGCAGCCCAACTCTGATGGAAATCATTATTCCCACCCCTGACGAGAAAGTTAATGAGGAGCCACACCCGCTCCCAATGCCAAGATGATTTACTCCGGCAAGAATACAGTGTCAAGAAGAATATTGATTATTTTTGACAAATTTCGCGCGACTGTGATAAACCCCGAGCAGTCATCGTGGAATTCTCTCGCGTGGCTAACCGAATAGCCATCGTTGGTTACAAGTCTAATCAGGCAATAAATATTCGGTCCAGTTTTTATTCTCCGGAGGAAATGTGAAGCCATCAAAGCAACAAGAAAATGGAGTTAGCCGCCGTAAATGGTTGAAGAGTGCCGCCGGCGCAGCGCTCGGTGCGGCCGGCGCAAGCCTTCTCGGCGCCAAAGCAATTGGGGCGCAAGTGGAAGGGCTCGAACCTAGCCCCGAGGTTCCGGTACTTCGCTTGCCCATGGGGTCGCTGACATATCTCGATCGCAAACAATACATCCACAACATGGAAATTGTTTCCCACATTTCAGGGTCTACTATTAGCGGTGGCGAACCGCTGATGTCGATGTTCGCGCGCGGAAAGCAGAGGCTGCTGCCCTCAGGTGGCGGCTTTGTGGATGTGAGCGACCCCAAAAACCCGGTTGTGTTTAGTAAGGGTGTCGTTCGTGGCAATGGGCCCGTGGTTTACAACACGCGGCTCAAAAAATGGTTGGAGATGACTACCGCCGCGCAGCCGCTCACTTCGGCCACTCCCACCTATCCGCACGGCCAATGGGACAAACCGCTGCGCGACAAAGTGCTGGCATATAAAGGACTGCGCGGAATCCGGAACTACGACATTACCAATCCGGCCAAGCCCAATCTGCTGCAGGAATACAATACCGGAGAAAAAGGCAACGGCACACACATGAATTTTTATGACGGCGGGAAATACGCCTATCTCGATTGCGGCTGGGACGATACGCTACGGAT
>DASZMG010000176.1:0-17345 GCA_035551975.1 Candidatus Acidiferrales bacterium
GGATCAACGCCGGCCGCCCGCAATTACCCTCACAATAAGAGAGCGAATGACCACGTCACCGCCCCGCGCTACCGTCGTTGACGCCCTGCCCAAAGCAGAACTCCATCTCCATCTCGAAGGTTCCATCCGTCCGGAAACTGCTGTGGAGCTGGCTGCGCGGCACGGCGCCGCGCTCACTGTGGAGGAAGTCACCACGCGTTATAAATATTCCGATTTCGCGGGCTTCATCGACGTCTTCAAATGGGTCACTTCCTTCCTGCGCGATCCACAAGACTACTCGCTGGTCACGCGACGGTTGCTGGAAGAGCTGTTGCTGCAGAACGTGGTCTACGCGGAAATCACCGTTTCAGTTGGCGTGATGCTCCGCCGCATGCAGAACGTCGAAGCGAATTTCGCAGCCATCCACGAGATTTCGCAGATCGCCTCGTTCAGTCGGCTTCGCACCGCTTGGATTTTCGACTGCGTTCGACAATTTGGCGCAGAAGCGGCAAAAGAAGTGGCTCGCTACGCCGCCAAGCTCCATACCTCAGGCGTCGTGGCGTTCGGAATGGGCGGCGATGAGCTGGCGCTGCCCACCGCGAACTTTCGCGCCGCTTTTGATCTGGCGCGCAACGAAGGCTTGCACGTCGTCTGTCACGCCGGCGAAATCGGCGGCCCCGAATATGTTCGCGAAGCTATTGAACTTCTCGGTGCCGAGCGCATCGGTCATGGCATCGCCGTAATGAACGATCCTGCTCTCGCGGCGTCGCTCGCCACTCGCCGCGTGGTGCTTGAAAACTGCCCTACCAGCAACCTTTGCACCGGCGCACTTGCAAAACAACTCGGCGGCTCCGAGGCAAACCTGGCTCAGCATCCCCTGCCGAAATTCATCGAACGCGGCATTCCGGTCACACTCTCCACCGACGATCCTGCGCTCTTCCACACCGACTTGCTCACCGAATACGCGCGCGCCGCAAGCCTCGGCCTCTCCGACAAGCAATTGCTTCAACTCGCCGAACAGAGCTTTAACGCCGCATTCCTCCCTCCGCTCGA
This sequence comes from Candidatus Acidiferrales bacterium, assembly GCA_035551975.1. Lineage (GTDB taxonomy): Bacteria > Acidobacteriota > Terriglobia > Acidiferrales > UBA7541 > Palsa-295. The sequence goes on from DASZMG010000176.1 coordinate 1,033, forward strand.
CAAGCGCAAGTTGCACGAAGATTTTCGCGCCGCCGCCCGCGCCGCTGCCCTGCTATAATTCGCGGTCACACAAACAGATTTCGCGCGCTCTCCGCGCGCCATGCAAGAGAGGCCATGAAAGCACACGTCTGGGTCATGCTGAAGACGACCGTCCTCGATCCTCAGGGACAAACCATCCAAAAAGCTCTATCTTCCCTCGGCTACGCCAAAATCCAGGACGTCCGCCAGGGCAAATTCTTCGTCCTGCAGCTCGACGGCCTCACCATGGACGAAGCCAAAAGCCAGGTCGAGCGCATCGCCAAGGACGTCCTCACCAATCCCGTCATCGAGGAATTCCGGTTCGAATTGTTGGACTAAATTGCATCTACGCCCGGCCTTCGGCTGCATGGACGAGCGCAAGCGCCTCGCCATAATCCTCGAGCCCTCAAGCATTTAGCCTTTTGCTGGCCCGGAAACACGCATCTTGGCTCCCCGCTTGCTCATCTAACGATGTGCTAACCTCTTAACACCCGGCTGCCCTCCTATCGGTTTGGCAGTTTTCGAGGAGCAATACCCATGTGCGGCATCGTTGGCTACATTGGCCCCAAGCGCGTAGTACCTCTCATTCTCGACGGTCTGCGCCGTCTTGAATATCGAGGCTACGACTCTGCCGGCATCGCCGTGGTCGGCGACAACGGCAAGCTCGAAATCCGCCGCGCGCCGGGCAAACTGCGCAATCTCGAAGAGTCAATTCGCATCACTCCTCTCGATGGCATTTACGGCATCGGCCACACGCGTTGGGCCACTCACGGCCGCCCCACAGAGGAAAATGCACATCCGCATCGCGACTGCACCGGCGAAATCGTGGTGGTGCACAACGGCATCATCGAAAATTACATTGATCTGAAAAAGCAGCTCCTCGCCGAAGGCCACAAGTTTCAGACCGAAACCGACACCGAGATCATCGCGCACCTGCTGGAAAAATTTTCCAAGAACTCCTCGCTGGAAGAAGCCGTACTGAAGGCCGTTAAAATTATGGGCGGCGCCTACGCGCTTGTCGCCGTATCAACCAAGGATCCCAACAAAATCGTCGCCGCGCGTCTCGGACCACCCATCGTCGTCGGCCTTGGCGATCATGAATTTTTCGTCGCCAGCGACATTCCGGCTATTCTCGCGCACACGCGCAGCGTGTTTTTCCTGGGCGATGGCGAAGTCGCCGTGCTCACTCCACAAGGCGTAAAGCTCACAGATTTCGAAAGCCACGTGATCAACCGCCCGCCGCAGCACATTAGCTGGGATCCGATCATGGCCGAAAAGGGCGGCTTCAAGCATTTCATGCAGAAGGAAATTTTCGAGCAGCCGCGCGCGGTGCGCGATACCCTGCTCGGCCGCATCTCGCAGGAAACAGGCAAGGTGTTCCTCGATGAGATGGACATCAGCGAGCAGGAATTCAAGAATTTCCGCGACGTGAAAATCGTCGCCTGCGGCACCAGTTGGCACGCCGGTCTTGCTGGAAAATTTATGATCGAGCGCCTGGCGCATCTGCCGGTGGAAGTTGACTACGGCAGCGAGTATCGCTATCGCGACCCTATCGTCGACAAGCACAGTTTGGTGATCGCCATCAGCCAGTCCGGTGAAACGGCCGACACGCTTGCGGCCGAACGCGAAGCGCGCCAAAAAGGCTCAAAGGTTTTGGCCATTTGCAACGTGATCGGTTCGATGCTCACGCGCGAGGCCAACGGCACCATCATCACGCATGCCGGTCCGGAAATCGGCGTCGCCTCCACCAAAGCTTTCACCGGCCAGCTCAGCGCTCTGCTGCTCACCGCTTTGCATCTGGGACAGGTACGAGGCAAGCTCACCAATATCGCGTCGCAGAATCTCATGCAGGAAATTACGCGCCTCCCGCACAAGATCGAAAACATTCTTCAGCGCGACGCGGAAATCGAGGAGCTCGCGCGAAAGCTTTTCCGCCACACCGATTTTCTCTATCTCGGCCGCGGCATTCACTACCCCATTGCGCTCGAAGGCGCTTTGAAATTGAAGGAAATTTCCTACATCCATGCCGAGGGCTATCCGGCGGGTGAAATGAAGCACGGGCCGAACGCGCTCATCGACGAAAATCTTCCGGTGGTAATAATCGCCACGCGCGACGAGTCCGATCCCGGCTCGATGCTGCGCTACGAGAAAACTATCTCCAACCTGCAGGAAGTGAAGGCGCGCGATGGAATTGTCATCGCCGTGGTCACCGAAGGCGACCACCTCGCCAAAGAGAGCGCCGACTACGTCATCGAAATCCCCACCGCGCCCGACCTGATCGCGCCGATTCTGGAGATCGTTCCGCTCCAGATGCTCGCCTATCACATCGCCGTGCGCCGCGGGTGTGACGTCGACCAGCCGCGCAACCTGGCCAAATCCGTCACCGTCGAGTAAGCGCTCGAGCGAAGAATTTCAGGCACTGCCGGGCGCAGCTCCGGACGAACCCTTGATTCTTGCCTCTCTATTTACCTGCCCAAATGAAATCCGCTATTGCCCGTTGCTGCCGCCGTTTGCGGATTCCTCGCCTTCCTTGAAGAGATATTTTATGCAGTGTTTATAAACGAGGAGATTAGGACTTCCGTAACGAGTGAGTTTGATGCAATCCTTGTCGTACCATTCCACGGTACCGCGCAACGTTTCGCCATCATTCAACACCACAGCCACGGGCGTTCGCGACTGCATCTGCTTTACGTAATAAAAACTTTCAGCGTGCGTCTGTTCCGGCGGAGCGGGCTTCTTGCGGGGTCCGGCCTGTTGCGGAGCAGATTGTTGTGGCTGACGTTGCGGTGCGTACTGCTGCTGCTCTTTTGGTTCGCTAAGACCCGGACGGAATAACTTGCGGTGCACCATGATTACTCCTCATATTATTGCTTTTATTAGAAGATTCTACCTCGTATGACTACACGGAAATCAAATCGGTTCCAATAATCTTCGGTAAACAATCGATCGAAAAAACAAATCGGGCGATCCGAAGATGCTAGCGGACGGCCAAAGAGGCGACGAGCGCGTCGAGCCCAAGCTGCCGGCCGACATTGCGACGGAGGCGACTTTCCAGGTTATCCAATCCCTGTGTTGCTCGTGCGACCCAGTCCAAATTCACCTTCTGGCTGAGAATCTGCACTTCTCGGTGCAAATCGGGGTTCCGAGGAAGGTTGCTATTTGAACCTTGCGATGATTCCAGCAGGTCCGTGAGGAGACTATAAAGCATGTCCAAAATATTTTCAAAGGATTCCTTCTCCTGCTTGGCCAATTGCGCGGTCGCCGCGAAAATTTCGCCGTACCTGTCCGCGGCGACACCTTGCTCGATCAAGCGAAGCAAACTCCGGCGGAGGCGAGCGGATTCCTCCAGATCAAGTGACAACGCCACGCCCGGGCTGCCTCCGGAAAGCTGAGCCGCCAACTTTCCCTGGGCAGGTGTGGCCGCATTCTCCTCTTTGGCGTGATCCTTCAGAAAGTTCTCGATGGTCTCCACCGGCACAGGAGCGAAATGAAATTGGAGGCAACGCGAGCGGATGGTTGGCAGCAGCGAATCCGGCGTGGGCGCGAGCAGAATGAGCGTCGCGGACTCGGGTGGCTCTTCCAGAATTTTCAGCAGCAGGTCGGCGTCGTTCCAGCGCATGGTATCGGCGTCATCGAAGATGAAAATCCGTCGGCGTCCCTCCGGCTGAAAATATGCGGCGCGCTGCACGGCACGCAACTGGCCCACCCGCAGCAAGGGACGAGCTACCGGCGTGTGCAAGCGCACAGGATCGGGCACCAGCAGCCAGACGTCCGGATGAGGCTGCAGAATCAGTGGCATGCGTTCGATCGCTGCCGCATCCGCGCTTTCGCCGCGCTCGGTGAGGCCGGCCTCTATCAGCGGCTGCGGGTCCGTATACTTTTTCATGCGCAGGCAGGAAGCGCATTCGCCGCACAAATCGTCCTTCAGGCGCTCGCAATTGGCTGCTTGCGCGAACATGCGCGCCAGTGTGTATTTGCCGATGCCGCGCGGACCGGTGAACAGGATCGCGCTCGGCACACGATCCCGCCGCAGCATCGCCCGCAGCGCGCTGACGATGGGCTCATTGCCCAGGAATTCAGCAAATGCCATTCGAATACGCTAGCACATCCGAACTATTACTTGCTTGCTATTCCGGTCATTCGCGCTCTGCGCTCACCGCAACACCACCGAATCGATTCAGGCTGGCTGGCGTTTTTCCTGTGGCTTTACCGCTATAAGTTCCGCCGCCCCGGGCATCGTCCGGAGCCGTATGGCCTTTTGTGGGGCGAGTCCTGCATCGCGTTGCCACTCGCTAATTTCTTCGATCGACCACGTTCCCGAATGGCTGGTCAGCGCAAAATACAAATCCAACAAGGCGCCTACCTGCCCTGCCTCTCGTGGCGACGAAGGCCGGATCATTTCGACGATGGCGAATACCCCGCCGGGCTTGAGCGCCCTGGCCACACGTTGGGCAAATGTGCGATTGCTGGCTTCGTCGAAATGATGAAGCAATTGCGACGCGTAAATCAGGTCCCATTTGCTGTTCCCTAAATCATCCTTCAGTGCATCACCGGCGCGATGCGTGACCCTGTCCCCCATTCCTTCCTTCGCCAAAATCGGCGCCGCCTGTTTTACCGCCGATGGCAAATCCAAGATCACCGGGCGCAGTTTCGGATATTTCCGGCACATGGAAACGGAGATGTACCCGTGCGATCCACCGATATCCAACATGGCGGTCGCGCCTTTGGGCATGGGCGTGCTCCGAACAATTTCCTGCGCCGTCAATCCGGACAAAGACCTCATCGCCCGCTGATACATCTGCCAATCTTCTTCGGAAGTAGAACTGTGGATGTCGAGAGGCTGTCCGGTGCGAACGAAGTTCTCAAAATGTTCGGCCAGCTTCCACTCGAAGAATTCAAAGAGTACTTTGTCGCGGAGCGAAGTGGGCGAGTCACGCGTCAACCACTTCCGGGCGACAGGAGCGAGTGCATACTTGCCGGACCGGAATCGCAAATAGCCCGAACCAACGAGGGCGTTCAGCAGTTTTTGAGTTCCGGCAGCGGACGTTCCGCACCGGCTGGCCACGCCCTGCAGGCTCGCTGGCCCCTCGACCAGCGCCTCGAAAATTCCAAGCTTCACGCCCACCATAATGGCGCGCGCCCTCATGAACGCAATGTGAGTATCGGCGATGGTTATAGGCGCAAGCCCCTGAGCCAAAATGAGTCGTTCAGCGGGATTTTCACCCGTAACGGTCAGCTTCATCGAGCCTCCTTTTCACAAACCGGATAATCAGTGGTGCCCTTTCACAAAATCTCACGAACCGAGCGTTTTAAGGCCGGCATTTGTTTTACTTTGTCATTCCGAACGAGCGTAGCGAGGAGGAATCTCTCTTCCAATGTTGTGCGCTTGGCTCCTTCGCCATCAAGGAAGCGTTTCCGAACGCGATTAGCTATCGGCTCTCCAATCACGTCAGGTAAAACAAACTCAGCCGCGGCACTTGAAAATATTCGAACATGCGCTTCTGGAGATACTGCCGCTCGAGTTGTACAAGTTGCTCAGCAGACATTTTTCGCCGATAAGGCGCGAGCGCGCGATCCATCTCGCGGCGGATGGACAGCATCGCCTCTTCATCCGCGTCCGCCGCAAGCGCCGCCGCCAATTTCTCTTCGAGCACCGTTACGCGCCGCTCCAGATCTTCCAGGTCGAGCGCTCCGGGCGAATCGATCAGCGGCAATGCTTCTTCGAGTTTCGCGGCGGTCTCTTCCAGGCGTCGCGCGAGCGTTGGATGATTTGTGCGCTGTTTTTCTGCTGCAGCCCGGAGCTTGGCGGCGTTGCGCTCCAGATATTTTTTCAGCTCGACGCGCGAAAAGGGTTCGGCGGCGGGCTTTGTTGATTTCACTTCCGGGCCAGTTCCCACCGCGGCTTCCTGCGCTTCCGCATGCGCATCCAGCACCGAATCGACGCAATAGGCCAGGCTTTTCAGTTGCCGCCCGCCTGCGGCCCGCTTCGATCGTGCCCAACTCTCGAATGCTCGATCGATCCCACGCAGCACCACCGGCAGCGGAATCCCCGCCTTCTGCCAGGTCTCCACAATGGCCCAGTCCAGTGGCGACACCAGCAGATGTGCGCCGCGCTTCTTCCAGAAATGCTCCTCGATTTCCGTGTAGTAATTGAAATAGTTAAAGGTTTCCATTCGCCGCGGGGAAATTATGGCTGACCGATTCGCGCTCCGCAACGCGGAGGCAACTTCCCATATGCTAGACTGCGCTAGCTCATGGCCGCGCGCGGAAAACTGATCGTCCTCGAAGGAATTGACGGCTCCGGCAAGCGCACGCAACTCGATCTGCTGGCGAAAGCTTTTGCATCCCGCGGCATTCCCTTCACTCAGGTCGGATTCCCTAACTACGAAGGCTTCTTCGGCAAAATGGTGGCGCAGTTCCTCAATGGCGAATTCGGCCCGCTGGAAGCTGTCGATCCGCATTTTTCCGCTCTTCTCTATGCCGGCGATCGCCTTGAATCGAAACCCGCGATCGAATCCGCGCTTGCTGCGGGCAAATGCGTGCTGGCGGACCGCTACATCGGCTCCAACCTGGCCCACCAGGGCGGCCGCATGCCGCCTGATGAGCGCGCCAAATTTCTCGAATGGCTCAAGCGCCTCGAATACGAAATCTACGCATTGCCATTGGAAGACTTAGTGCTCTATCTACGCGTGCCGGTGGACGAGGCGCAGCGACTTGTCGGCCAGAAAGCTGCGCGCGCCTACACTGACAGGCGGCACGACATTCAGGAAGCCGATGTAAAGCACCTGGAAACGGCCGCGCAGGTCTATGACCAGCTTTCCCGCCAGCCCAACTGGGCCACCATCGAATGCCGGGGTTCTACTGCCAACGCGCTCCGCCCTCCAGACTCAATCCACGAGGAAATTCTGACCAAGGTTGACGCCGTGATTCGTGGGTAGCGCTTAACCGCTTATTTTCCCTGCCCTTCTCGCCACTAGCACGGTGGCGCAACGATTCGCTACAATAGCTGAAAATGACAATCAAGCGACACGAGACCGTCGGCGTGAAGGTCGGCAAGATACAGGTAGGCGGAGGCGCGCCCGTGGTGGTTCAGTCCATGACCAACACGGACACCGCCGACGTGGCCGCCACCACGCAGCAGTGCCTGGAACTCGCGCAGGCGGGCTCCGAACTTGTCCGCATCACCGTGAACATGCCGGAAGCCGCCGCCGCTGTCGCTGAAATCAAGCAGCGCCTGCTCGATGCGGGCTGCGACGTGCCCATCATCGGCGATTTCCACTACAACGGCCACGTGCTGCTCACCAAGTATCCCGATTGCGCCCGCGCCCTCGACAAGTACCGCATCAATCCCGGCAACGTCGGGCACGGACAGCGCCGTGACGAACAGTTCGCCACCATCTGCAAAGTCGCGCGCGACAACGGCAAGCCCGTGCGCATCGGCGTGAACGGCGGCTCGCTCAATCAGGAGCTCGTCGTCCGCAAGATGCAGGAGAACACCGACCACGACCTGGGCAAAACGTCCGAGGAAATCATCAACGAGTGCATGGTGCTCTCGGCCATCGAATCAACCGCTCTGGCCATCGAATGCGGCCTGCGTAAGGATCAAATTATTATTTCCTGCAAGGTTTCCCGCCCGCGAGATCTGGTCGATATTTATCGCGAGCTCGCGCGCCAGACCGACCAGCCGCTGCATCTCGGGCTCACCGAAGCGGGCATGGGCGCGAAAGGTTTGGTCTGGTCCGCTGCGTCGATGGGCATCCTGCTCGGCGAAGGAATTGGCGACACTGTTCGCGTTTCGCTCACGCCGCGCCCCGGCGGAGACCGCCGCGAAGAAGTCTATGCCGCGTGCGAACTGCTCCAGTCGCTCGGCCTGCGAACCTTTGCGCCGAGCGTTACTGCCTGCCCCGGCTGCGGACGTACCACCAGCACCACTTTTCAGGAGTTGGCCGAAAGCATACAGGGCTACATTCGCGATCAGATGCCGGAATGGAAGCGCTACTACGAAGGCGTCGAAGAAATGAAGCTGGCCGTGATGGGCTGCATCGTCAACGGCCCGGGCGAATCGAAGGCTGCCAATATCGGCATCAGCCTGCCGGGCACCGGCGAATCGCCGCGCTGCCCCGTTTACATCGACGGCCAGAAGTTCACCACGCTCGAAGGCAATTACGACGAGCTTTCCCGCGCTTTCCAGGCGCTGGTGGACGATTACATCGCGAACAAATATCCGCGCCGCGAAACCCCGCTGCCTGCGACAGAAGTTCCCGCTCGCGTTGCCGCGCTGCACACCAACGCGTCGCCTCTCCGCGTCATCGCCTAAGCCGACTTACTCCGGTTGTCATCCCGCTGCATCGTCGGCGAAGTCAAGAGGCGCCACTCCTAGTCCTCCCACAACCCCATGGCTATTGACAATACTACACTGGCTCTTATTATTACTCGCGAGTATATATGGTCAGACCAGGACAGTTGAAGGCGCCCCGAAAAACCCAAGCCCTTCCCTGCCCTACTTTTCAATCCTGTATGCAAAGTGTGACTGCCACCCAGTCGCAACTGACTCGACAGTCACTGTCGAGTCAGCGCATGTAACTTACTGAAAGCAATCAGAGTCGGTACACCTCACTCGACAGTGAAAACGCGCCTTTCAGCTCTCGACTTAGCCGCCCTCCGCCACCATTTCCAAGCATCCAAATCCCAAACTCCCTCATGCGAGCGTTGGTCCTTTGCTTCCTTTACCTCCTTTGCCTCCCTAAGTAGACTCTTTTCAAGCCATGAGCAGCGCAGGCACTCACCGTGATCAATTCTCCCAGCCTTCCTACTCGAAGCTCGGTTTCTGGTCGCTCATCGCCACGCAGTTCCAGGGCGGATTCAGCGACAACGCGCTGAAGTGGATCATCAGCTTCCTGATCCTCGGGCTGGGCCTTTCGCAGCTCGAGCGCGACCGCCTCTTCGTCCTGATCGTCCCGGAGCTTTTCTCCATCCCGTTTATTCTATTTTCCATGTTCGGCGGCTACCTTGCCGACCGCTACAGCAAGCGCAGCGTCATCATCGGCACCAAATTTTTTGAGATGGCCACCGCCGCGATGGCCATTGCCGGATTGCTGCAACGCAGCCTGGTTCTCGAATGCGCCGCGGGCTTTCTGATGACCTCGCAAGCGGCCGTGTTCGGTCCTTCGAAGTACGGCATCATGCCGGAGCTTCTGCCGGAGGAACGCCTCTCCTGGGGCAACGGCATCCTCGAGCTGGGTACTTTCCTCGCCATCATTCTCGGCACCATCGCCGCGGGCATTTCCACGCCACTGGTCAAAGGACGCGAATACTGGTCGGGTATCGCACTCGTTGCGCTCGCGGTGATCGGCTTATTTGCAAGCCTTGGCATTTCGCGCGTGCCCGCGGCCAAGCCTGACGCGAAGTTCCGCTGGAATCCGCTGGGCGACCTCCTCACGCAGATCGGCGAGATTCGCAAAGACCGCCTTCTGTCGCTCGCGGTGATTGGCAACATGTATTTCTGGTTTCTGGGCGCGCTGCTGCTGATCAACGTGGTGCTCTACGGCACCGACGTGATGCATGTCTCCGAGGAAGTTGCCAGCCGGTTGCTGGTCGCTTCGTCGCTCGGCATTGCCTTCGGCAGCTTTCTCGCGGGCTATCTTTCGGGGGGCAAGATCGAGTACGGACTGGTCCCTCTGGGCGCGGTCGGCATTACCGTCATCACCGCTTCGCTCTCGCGCTCGGGCCTTTCTTTCAGTTCGGTGATCGTCCACCTGATTTTTCTGGGATTCTTCGCCGGATTTTTCGCCGTGCCCATCAACGCGCTCATCCAGCACCGCCCGCCGCCGGACCGCAAGGGCGCGATCATCGCCGCCGCGAACCTGCTCTCTTTCGTCGGCATCGCCATGCAGCCCATCGCGCAGTACGCCATGATCTACATCGGCCATCCGAATCCCGCGCGCGTGTTTCTGATCACGTCGCTGCTGACGCTCGGCGCGACCATTTGCGTGGCCGTCGCTCTCCCCGATTCGTTGGTGCACATGGGCGCGTGGCTCATTACTCGCCCGCTCTATCGCCTGCGCGCGAATAGCCGCGAAAATATCCCGGAGACCGGCGGCGCGCTTCTCGTTTCAAACCACGTCTCCTTTGTCGATGCGCTGTTGCTCATCGCTTCCACCGAACGCCCCATCCGCTTCCTGATCGTCAAAGACATTTACGACCATCCCTTGATCAAGCCGTTCGTGAAATTGGCGCGCGCCATTCCCATTTCCACCGAATCGCATCCGCGCGACATGATCAAATCGCTGCGCAAGGCCAATGAGGCCGTGCGCGCCGGAGAAGTGGTGTGCATTTTCGCCGAGGGCCAGCTCACCCGCATCGGCCAATTGCTTCCTTTCCGCCACGGGATGACGCGTGTGATCCGCAACACCGGCGCGCCCATCATTCCCGTCTGCATCGACGGCATCTGGGGCAGCATCTTCAGCTTCTCGGGGGGCCGCTTCTTCTGGAAGATGCCGCGCCTGCGGCGCTTACCGGTTACCGTCAGCTTCGGAAAACCGCTGCTGCCCAGTGCAAAATCCTTCGAGGTACGCGAAGCGGTGCAGGCGCTGCAAACCGACGAGTTCGCGCATCACCGCGGCCGTATGCGCACGCTGCACCGTGGTCTCATCCGCACCGCGCACCGTTCGCCCTTCCGCTTCGCCATGGGAGACAAGCGCCGCCCGCGCATGAAATGGGGCGGCGTGCTGCTCAGCGCGATTTTTCTAGCTCGCCGTTTGCGCGCCACATGGGCCGGACAGGAAATGGTGGGAATTTTACTGCCGCCATCGATTCCGGGAGCCCTCGTAAACTACGCCGCTGTGCTTGCGGGCAAAATCCCGGTGAATCTGAACTACACGCTTTCCGATGAAGCTCTCGCCTCCTGCATCGCGCAATGCAGCATCCAAACGGTGATTTCGACCAAGCTGCTGCTCGATCGCATTCCACTGCAAATCCCGGGCAAGACAGTTCTGCTGGAGCAAGCAGCCGCCGACTCGCGTTTCGGCGAAAAGATGGCCGCACTGGCGCTATGGTTTTGTCCCGGATGGCTGATCGAGCGAGCAGTGGCGCAGCGCACACCTAAATCGCTCGACGATCTTGCCACCGTGATTTTCTCGAGCGGCAGCACCGGCGAACCCAAAGGCGTGATGCTCACGCACTACAACATCGCCGCGAACATTGAGCAGGCGCTACAGGTATTCATGTTCGAGCGCCGCGATTTCATGCTCGGGATCCTGCCGTTTTTTCATTCGTTCGGCTTTACCGATACGCTCTGGCTTCCCGCGCAAATCGGCGTCGGCGTCATCTTTCATCCAAGCCCGCTTGACACGGACGCCATCGGTGAACTCGTGCGCGATTACCGCGTCACCTTTCTCATCTCGACTCCCACTTTTTTGCAACACTACTTGCGCCGCTGCTCTCCCGAAGATTTCGCCAGCTTACGATACGTCATCGTCGGCGCGGAGAAATTGCCCGCGGCTCTGGCGGAGGCATTCGAGAAACGATTCGGCATCGCGCCACTGGAAGGATACGGAATCACCGAATGCTCCCCGGTAATCGCCGTGAACACGCGCGATTTCAACGCGCCGGGTGTCCGCCAGCCCGGCGCGCAGCGCGGAAGCGTCGGACGCCCGCTGCCGGCCATTAGCGTCCGGATCATCGATCCCGATACCAACGCTCCCATGCCTCTCGACACCCCCGGCATGCTGCTTGTCCGCGGGCCGAACGTGATGCAGGGTTATCTCGGCCAGCCGAAGAAAACGGCGGAGGCCCTGCGCGACGGCTGGTACATCACCGGCGATATCGTTTCGCAGGACGAAGACGGTTTCCTCACCATCACCGATCGCCTCAGCCGCTTCAGCAAAATCGGCGGCGAAATGGTGCCGCACCTCAAAGTCGAAGAAGCACTCCAGCATCTCTCCGGCGCTTCTGAGCAGAGCTTTGCCGTTACCGGCGTGCCGGACGAAAAGAAAGGCGAGCGCCTCGTTGTGCTGCACACCATTTCTCCCGAGCAACTCGACGCAACACTCGCGAAAGTTTCAGAGACCACCCTGCCAAATCTCTGGACGCCCCGCCCGCACCAGTTCTTCCACGTCGACGAGCTGCCGCGCCTTGGCACGGGCAAAATCGATTTGCGCCAAGTACGCGATCTCGCCCTCGAATTCTCCCTGGTCCACCGGCAATAGCCTTTCACTCCTCATTATTTGCCGCCGAATCCCGCCGCTTCACAATTCACCCACTATTTTTCTCATTTCGCCTGCTACCCATTGCACTTTGCACCCGTGCTCCCTAGAATAAGCTCCTCTGGATGGCTCCGGCATGAAGATGCGCAATCACAATTCGAGGCTTTGGCGGGCAGTAGACGCGCTCGCTACCGATTGCGGCCGGACGCACTTTCGTCCGATCCTTTAAGTCTCCCGTTCCGTTCCCGCGATCGTTTCCATCTCTCGTAACGCACAAATTCTGAACCTTCGGCACCCGTAAAGTTTCGTTGCAAACGAAGCGCTTTCATCCACTGGAAAGGAGGAAGCACCGATGAGCGTATACGTGAAGAACGGCACGCCGCTGCACGGCGCGTCTCTGTGCGATAGCTGTCTGAGCGCTCATATCGAGCGCGGGTACGGCGAATCCGAAACGCTGGTCTTCTGCCAGGCCACCTATCCGGAACACCGCGTCCGCTTCCGTGTGCGCGAGTGTTCCAGCTACACGGAAAAACAAAAACAGACTCTGTACGAGATGAAGAAGATTGCCTGGATCCTGGATCAGCGGCCCGACCGCAAAGTGGGTTTCGTTCCGGCGACGGAGATGGAAGAGCGGACCAACGAACTGGAGATCATCCTGGATAAACAGAAATAGCCTCGCGAAGCTGCACGGTCGCGAGGCCTCAGGGATGGCTTCGTGCGCGAATTCTTCAGCGCGGTTGCGATGAAAAGATTCGCGCGCGAGCCGGCTCAGGCAGTCGCGCTGCGCAACGCAGTCAATGCTAGCCAGTTGCGCGGCGCGATCCCCCTGCGCATTCCGCTCCTGTCATCCCGAGCGGAGCGCCTTATGCGAGCCGGTCAGGCTCGCATTTGCGAAGTCGAGGGCTCTGCATTTTTTTCTCGTTGTTCCCATCAAGCGTCGGCTAGAACACTCCCAGCTTGATGTGCAGGAACTTGCTCGGATGCTGCCGGAAATCGTCGATGAATAGCCGCATATCGCCTGTTAGCCCAGTCACGTTGTCGTAGAACGCCGGATCGGTGAAGAACTTGCCAAGTGTGCCCTGGCTGGAATTCAGCTTGGCGGTGGCGTCCCTGACATTCGCCGAAGCGTCGCGCACGTCGTTGTACAAGGCGTCGTCGTGCACCAGTTTGCCAAGCGAGCCCTTGCCCTCATTGATGCCGTCGAATAGCGTATTGCCCTTTTCCATCAAGCTTTTCGCACTGTCGTACATGGCCGGGTCGTAGACAAATTTCCCGAACGTTCCCTTCTGATCCTGCACCGCTCCCAGCACATTGTTGATGTGATCCATGGCCATGCTGGTTTTGGTGTACATTTCATCCGAATTCACCAGCTTTCCGAGTGTTCCCTGCCCCTTTTGAATCGAAGCCACCACCGTGTCCAGATGGCCGACAGTGGTATCCAGGTGATTGTAAAGCGACGGATCGTTCATCAACTTACCGAGCGTTCCGCGCCCCGAGTGCACATCTTGCACAATTCCGCGCAAGTCGTTCGACAGCGCCCCGAGATTCTGCATCAGGTCCGCTCCGCGCTCGACCATCTGCTTCATGGCGGCCTCCTCTTTCCCGGGAATGACGCCATTAGGAGGGATCACCGACCCGGTGAGACCGCGCGAGATGGTCACGTAGCGATTGCCCAGCAACCCTTCGGTGATCAGGCTCGCGGTCGAATCGGTGCGAATGTCATTCTGGTATTTTTTGTCGATGCGCAGCACCAGCGTGATGTTGTGGTCCGAATCTTGCGGGTGCGGCGTCAGTCCAAGAGACTGCACGTTGCCCACAGCCACTCCGTCCAGGCGCACCGGTGCGCCGGTTTCCAAACCGTCGACTTCGGGCAAATAGGTAATCAGCCGGTACTTCGGCCCGAGGAATCCGGCGCCAGTCACGTAGAACACCGCCACCGCCAGAATTGCCAGCCCCGCGAGCACGAAAAGCCCTACCCGTAGTTCCGTCCAAGACAACTGCTTGCGCTGTGCCATTCGACTTTCCTCCCCCGTTTTCCTCGTGGCTCTATTCCGCGGATGCTAGAAACTTTTGAAGATACTCATCGGTGGAATGCAAAAAATCGCTCGCGTGCCCCTCGAAATAGACCTGCCCCTCGCGCAGCACGAGCACCGTGGTCAACGCCGCAGCATCCCGCGCGCTCGGGGCGGCAGGTGGCGGATCGTTTCCATTACTGGTTACTCTCATAACCCGTCCCGCTTTCGCATCCAGCCGGAAATTCGCCAAGCCAAACGCGTCCTGCACGCGATGCGTGGCCAGCAGCGACGTCACTCCCTGCAGATCGCGCCCGCGCAGGATCAGCGTGATGATCGTTTGCGACGTGACGGGATCCAGGCCGGCCGTGGGCGAATCGTAAAAAACGATCGGCGGCCGGTCGATCAGCGCCCGCGCGATGGAAACCCGGCGGCGCATCCCGCCCGAAAGCTCCGCCGGAAATTTTTCGATGGCGTCTTCCAGCTCAACAAACCGCAGTACTTCTCTTACCCGCGAGTCGATCTCTGCGTCGGAGATATTTTCCTCGCGCAAACGGAAGGCCACGTTATCCGCTACGTTGAGCGAATCGAACAACGCTCCCTCCTGGAAAACAAATCCCAGGTTCCGCCGGAAATCGAGCAACTCCTCCTCGGTCATGTCGCCAACATCGTGTCCCATAATCGAGATGTGCCCGGAGTCCGGCCGCAGCAACCCCGCGGCCATTTTCATGATGAGTGTTTTCCCAGAGCCGCTTTCCCCGAGCAGCACCTTGGTTTCGCCTTGAGCCACTTCGAACGAAACTCCGCGAAGCACTTCCTGCTCTTCGAAACCGATGTGCACCTCCCGGAATACGATCAGCGGTTCGCCCGGCACGATTTCGGAGGCTTGCCTTGGCGACGCCGGGCGAGAAAGGCGCGTCATAGTCCGATTATAGAGGCAATTTCGGCCGCGCCGCAGCGGCTTTCCTGGATCGAACAGGCGCTCCGCAAGTGTCGTGCGGCGCTATGCCGTCTTTCCAAAAATGAACAGCAGAAGTTTTGCGAGGAAGAAGTCCACCACCAGCACCATTACCGAAGAAATCACGACCGCGGACGTTGTCGCGCGGCCCACACCTTGCGTTCCGCCTTTCACCCGCAATCCCTGGAAACATCCGATGGTTGCAATGATGAACCCAAAAACCACCGGTTTCGAAAACCCCTGGACAATATCTCCGAACTCCAGCGCATCGATGGCCCGGGTCCAGAACTGTACCGCGCCCAGCCGCAGTGTGAAATACGCCACAATGAAGCCGCCCACCAAGCCCACGAAATCGGCCACGGCCACCAGCAGCGGCAACATGGTCACCATGGCGATCATGCGCGGAGTCACCAGTTTCCGGATTGGATCGGTTCCGAGCGCGCGCATAGCATCGACCTGCTCGGTTACGACCATCGACCCCAACTCCGAAGCTATTCCGGAAGCATTGCGGCCGGCCACCAACAGCGCTGTGATCGCCGGCCCTAATTCCCGCACCAGCGCCAACGACACAGCATCGCCCGTCAGCGCCGTTTCGCCGAAGCGCTGGAACTGCGCGGCGGTCTGCAGCACCATCACGCCGCCGATGAAAAACGACGTAATCACCACGATAGGCAGCGATCCTACCCCAATTAAATCCATCTGCTCGACCGTATCGGCCCAATACTGGGGCGGCGTGAAGGTATCCACCAGGGCCTGCAAGGCCATCAGGGAATAATCCTGCACCGCAAAAACCTGGCGCTTGATTGTTTGAGTGAGGACAGACGGGATCGATTGAGTTTCGATCGCTTCGGGCATCGTGTGCTGGCCAGCCACGAAGGTCGACCGGCTTTTTGAAGCCTAACGTCCACCTTGGGGCGCGTCAAGCGATCATCGGCGATGCGCGCAATATTCGGCACCCGGCGAACTTTCTGACTCGCTTAACTGTTGTAGCAACGTAAAAATGTCACCCTAACGGCAACGTAGAAATGTCACCCTCCTGCCAGATTGGAATGTTCTAGCCGAGTATCGCGGTAGAAGAGCGAAAGGCGGCCGTTGAGAGCTTGATGGATCTGCACGGTGGCT
>DASZMG010000177.1:0-14369 GCA_035551975.1 Candidatus Acidiferrales bacterium
CCACTCTCTCGCTTCGTACGATTGATGCTCCGCCAGCGTCCATTTTATTCGCTGATTTTTGCTTCACGTTGTCGTTCCGTGCCGCTGTATTCGCCTGGCGTGAACCAGCCCCGTTAGGGGCGACATAACGTAGCCCATCGCGCTCGCTGCTTCGTCTGGCCACTCTCTCGCTTCGTACGATTGATGCTCCGCCAGCGTCCATTTTATTCGCTGATTTTTGCTTCACGTTGTCGTTCCGTGCCGCTGTATTCGCCTGGCGTGAACCAGCCCCGTTAGGGGCGACATAACGTAGCCCACCGCGCTCGTGCGCTACTTGCACGAGCCAACGGTGGGTAACCGGTGGCGCGAAGCGCCTTCCGCTCGCGGTTCTTTGCGGCCCGGTTAGGGTCGCCAAATAATGGACGCGATCCGATTCGACCCGGCTAGGGTCGAAGATTGGATCGCCATAATAAAAGACCGCGAGCCTTACTCCTGGCCACGTTTCCGTGTCGTCCGCTCCAGACGCCACCTGATCCGCCACGCCGCCGACGTTCCGGTCCTTTTGTCCGCCATCGCCAGCAAGCCCGATTGGCTGCTGACGCACAACACGCGCCACTTCACTCAAACCGTCGCGACGCGCACCTCGCTGCGCATGGCCACCCCCGCCGCTTTCTTCCACACTTCTCTCCGTCTTGCTCCGCTAGCCGCTTCCGATTCATCCCGTAGCTTCGCCACTCACCCACGCTCTCCGTCGCTTTTGCTTTTGGGTCATCATCCTTTCGTAGCGGCGCGCTTCAGCGCGCCATCTTGCCGTTATTTTTATTTTACGGTGTCATCCCGAAGCGAGCGCAGTTCAGCGAGTCGAGGGATCTCTCTTCATTCTGGATTTCACTAACCACTATCCACTGTTTTTCTGTCCGCATTATCCCTCGCCCCAGCCCGTTTCGTCCCTATTTTCTTTTGCTACAGACGTGCTTCCCCGCACCCCGTTTCTACGAGGCGCCTGGAAAGAGATGGAAATTGCACTAGAGGAAAAGTACGCGGCTTGCCGGCCGGAACATATGCCGCCGAAGCTTACTTAGTCGGCCCCAGATGAATCACCAGCCCCACAGAAAATCGCAGGTTGTCTTGTCGCAGATCGAGGAAGCGCGTCATTACGTAATCGCCTTCGGCGCGAATTGCCGCCCGGCTATTGATGTCGTAGTCGATCCCGCCGCCGCCGGTCAAATCGAACTTGAATGCCGACTCCGAAATTCCCAAATATCCCTGGCTTGCATGGATCGCACCAATCTGCAAATTTCCGAACGGCACCAGCCTGCTGAAGCGCCGGTATGAAAGCACCGGCCCATACGTGATCGTCTGCGCCGACACATTCTTCGTGGCTTCGGTGCCGGAATACGCGTTGAACTCCAGCCGTCCGCCAAACCACGAATTTACGTTTTCGGTCAGCGAGCCGCCGCCACCCATCAGATGGAATTGCGTTCCGTTCAAGTTCGCGTCCCAATAGGAGTAATTCCCGGCCACGTCCCACTCGGAGAAGCTCTGGGCGCTCGCGGTCAGGCACATCAGCATCATTGCCGGAATAATCCACAGACTCCGCCGTAGCATTCGCTTCATCGATTCGTCTCCTCGCGCATGGTATGCGCGGTAATTTTGCCTCCAGCCGAACGCGGGCTGAGTTTGTTTTGTCCATCTATTGAACCTGCAAAGCCAGCGTGACGGAATGCGTCAGTGAACCCGATGTGCCGGTTACGGCAATCTGGTATGAACCAGCCGGCGTGCCGGCAGGAGTTCCCGATTGCGATCCGCCGCCGCATCCAGCCGACACCAGCAGCAGTGCCGCCGCCAATCCAAAAGCAGCGATGGCCGGCCGCCGCCGTAACTGCACGATCAGCAGCAAGCCCAGCATCAGACCAATCGCTACGAGCGTCATCCGCTGTGCATTCCAGGGCGTCCCCGGCCCCATCCGCTCAAAGCCAAGCGGTGCCACTGTGCGCAGCGCCGTGATTACGTTCAGCGTCACGGTCATTGGCGCTCCGCTCGTCGTAGCCGGATTCGCCGAGAAAGAGCAAGTTGCTCCCGCGGGAAGTCCACTGCACGTCAGCCCCACGTTGCTCGAGAATCCCCCGACCGGGGTAAGCGTCAACGTATATGTGGCTGTTTTTCCGGCCGGGACCGTCGAAGTCGGCGGCTGTGCCGCTAGAGCAAAGTCAGTCAATTGTCCAACGCCCGTGCCTGTCAGCAAAATGCTTTGCGGACTTCCGGGCGCGTTATCGGAAATAGTGATGGCTCCCAGGCTTTGCCCCGGCGCCGCTGGTTTGTAGGTCACGCTGATCACGCAATTCGCGCCACCCGGCAAGCTGGTGCCGCACGTATTCGTCTGAGAAAAGTCGCCGCTCCCCGTTATGCTTGAAATCGTCAGCGATGTGGTTCCAATGTTCGTCAGCGTGACTGCTTGGGGCGTACTGGCGAGTCCGACCGTTTGCGTTCCAAACGTTAAGCTCGACGCCGACAGCGTGATCGTCGACGTGCTTCCCGTCAGATTGATCACTTGCGGGCTGCCCGTCGCGTTGTCCGTCACCGAAATGCTTCCCTTGCGAACTCCAGCTACCGTCGGATGGAAGGTCACAAATATGTTGCACGTCGCGCCGGCGGTGAGAGTCGCTGGGCAATTGTTCGTCTGCACAAAATCCCCGGCATTCGCCCCGGTGACGGTTATGCCCGAAATCGAAACCGATCCCGTGTCATTTGTGTTTGTAATCGTGACGCTCTGCTGCTGGCTGGTTACACCGATGCTTTGCGCCGGGAATACGAGTCCCGCCGGATTAACCGCAATTCCGCCAATCGTACTCACCTTCGACACGAACGCGTCACAATTCCCTCCTGGTCCCGGCTGCTCCGGATTCGCCAGCGGAAAATCAGTCGAGCAGGTTTGCCCAGCCACGTACGCCGAGCCGTTCGCCTCCACCGCGATTCCATTTCCGACATCCGTATTCGTTCCGCCGAGGTATGTTGAATATAGAAGCGTGGCTCCGGTAGGATCGACCTTCGTTACGAACGCGTCGGCATTGCCTCCGCCAAAGGTCTTCTGAAAAACAGTCGCCGCAATTGGAAAATCGGGCGAGACAGTCGAGCCCGTTACGTAGGCATTGCCTTGCGGGTCCGCTGCAATACCAAGTCCCGCATCCGCCAAGCTGCCACCCAGAAGCCTGAAATAGGTTAAGACATCAGTTGACGTCAACTTCAGAACGAACGCGTCACCCTGGCCGGCATATTGGGATGGAGACGCAGGCAAGGCTCCGCCATTTGTCGTGCCGGTCACGTAGATGTTGCCAGTGCCGCCTGCCGCATCAAGCGCGATTGCGTTCCCTTGATCTAGCCCGTTTCCTCCCAGATATGTAGAGAAAATGAGGGAAGCCGCTCCGGCAGCCGTCGTGTTGACCTGCGTTACAAATGCATCTCCTGCTCCGCCGTATGCCCCTTGAAGCGCACCTTTGGTGGGGAAGTTCCCTGAATATGTTAAACCAGTTAGATAAGCGACCCCATTATTGTCAGCCGCAATGCCATATCCGATCTCCTCGTTCAATCCGCCTAAATAACTCAAATATGAGACCGAGCTTCCCGTAGCACTGAACTTCGCGATGAAGGAATCCGTCGTGCCTCCTCCAAAGGTAGGCTGAAAGGCGGTAGCTGCGAGCGCAGGTGGTAGAAACGGCGGCGGCGGTTGATTCGGAGCCGTTATCGGTACCGTCGGAATCAGATCCTGCTCCACAGAACCCGTGACATATGCGTTCTGGTTCGCGTCAACTGCTATGGCTTGGCCGCGAACGTGTTCATACGAACCTAAATAAGTGGAATAGATGATTCCAGAACCGGCCACATTCAATTTCGTTACAAACGCGTTGGAAACGATCAGCCCCAGTGGATTCCACGTAGCGCCACACTTACCATCTCCGCCGCACAATGGAGCCCAGGCCAGCGGCGTCACGGGAAAATCGGGAGAAAGCGTGCTGCCTGTTATATATGCTTCGCCAAACGGATCGACCGCAATCCCGTTCGCCACGTCCTCACTTTTGCCCCCAAGATAGGTCGAATACAGAAGGGTTGAACCGTCCGCGCTGATTTTCGTCACAAATGCGTCCTGCGAAAAATCATCCGGACCGCCATGATTTGGCTGCAAAGCGTGCGCCGTCGGAAAATCGCTGGAGAATGTGCCGCCGGCGATGAATGCCGTCGCGTCCGGTGCCACCGCAATGGCATTCGCGCCATCGATATTGCTGCCGCCCAGATACGTTGAATACGAAAGCACCGGGTCGATGATCAGCGTCTTCGACGGATCGTAATCGCCCACCTCAAAGCTTGCCTCGTGCTTGCCGCGAACCACGTAATTCGCCGCCACGATGTGGCTCTTGCCTGCAATTTCCTGGTACGCCACCGGTTTGTGCAGCCGGACGTCTCCTCCGGCAATTCCCACCACCAGGTCGCCTTTCGCATCTGTTCGCAGTCTGCGCGCGCCGTCGAAATCGATACGCACTGCGGCAGGATTCGCGTGCGCTCCAACCACGAAATCGTATTCCAGTTCACGCTGCGTTCCGTAATACACCACGTCAATGCCCGGATACACGCCGTACTGCGTCAATTTCGCGTAGTTTGGAACGTTTGTGCGCCACTTCTCCGGCTGGTTACCCAGGATGTAGTTGCTCTTGCCGGGCAGTTCGTTGGAAGGCGTGAAATCTTCCGCCCGCCTCGCGCCCGCTAACTTCATCTGCACCACGCCCGCGCCCTTGGCTCCGCGCAGCGCCAGCATCGTCGCGTTCTGATTCAGGTAGATCGTATAGTTTTTCCCGTGCGCCAGAAATTGCGACCCCTGTTCGGGTGCGGCCGGCTCAAACGCCAGTGGCAAGCGGCTGTAATGCGCGACCAGTTGTGCAGGCGCGGCAGCGGAAGCTTTGGAGGCTGCCTTGGCGGCTTTGTTGCCCCCCGTGCTTGCTTTGGAAGATTTACCGTTGGGTTCGCGGATCCCTCGGGCCGCCAAGCCAACGCTGATCGCTCCGACTCCAATCAGCGCACACAGCGCCAGTGCCCATTTCGACTTCCACGATTGTCCCATTCGAACGTCCCCCTCGCTGGCCCCACTTAAATGCAAAGGCAAAGGCACACCGTTGCGCTCGGCTGCCCTGCCGCGTCGACACAAGTAGCCCTATTCAGGTCGCAAGTACGGGTGCGCGAGTAGCATGTGCTGTTCCAGTCCGCTACATGCTAACTAGCTGGATAACCCCAGGGGTTAACTTGATTGTTTATATACGCGAATACCTGTGGAGGTTCTTGGCCTCCGAGTACCCTGTAGTTAACCTGTCTCCGGAAAGAGACCCCAAACCCAATCCTACGTCACCGCGTGTCCACCAACCCGCGAGGGAGCCCCGGTTCGACGAGCCCGTCGAGATCTTTTCCGAGAAGCCGCATCATGCGGCAGTAAACCGAAGCAATTGCGCCAAATACCTAAGCCACTTCCTGCGAATACAAGACGAAGCCGCCACTCTCGGTGATTTCGCCAGCCGTGATCTGAGGTAGCGGAACGTGCGAGGCCAACGCGATGACTCCCCAACTCCCATTACTCCTATCTCCGTATTTCTGCGATCTTGACGCATTTTCGTCCCATGCTACCCTCCGCTGGAGGTAACAACTAGAAATGGGTACCAACCAGCACTCCCCCAAAAATTCCCCCAAAAACTCCACTGATCAAATCGACGAAAAAGGCCTCCTCCAACCCGAATCCAATCACCACACCATCTACGTCATGCCGCCGGACGCCACTCCCGAAGAGCGGCACGCCATAAAAACTCTTTCCCGGGTAAACGACCAGCTCGAACAGCCCGTGCACCGCGCCAAACCAGCGGGACGCAAACCCGCGCCCGGCCCTAAGCGCAAGCGCCGCTCTCGCCGCAAACTTCGCCGCGCCCCGAAATCCTCCGAGTCGCCCGATCTCGTCCACGAATCGCGCTGCAGCGTCTGTCAACACCAGTTTCGCGCAGCCATCGAGGAAGAATTCATCCACTGGCATAGCCCACGAAACATCGCCTACGACTACGATGTCTCCGAGCGCGCCGTCTATCGCCACGCCCACGCCTTGAATCTCTTCGCCGCTCGCGACCGCAACCTGCGCTTCGCCCTTGGCAACGTCATCGATCGAGTCGACCGTGTGCCGGTCATGACTCCAGACGCCATCATCAAAGCCATCCACGCCTACGCCCGCATCAACGGCGAAGGCCAATGGGTCGAGCCTCCTCGCTACCTCGTCATCTCTCAGGGCCCGCGCGTTCCTTCGCCCGCCAATCAGGCCGGCATGAACGACCTCGCCCAAGCATCTCGAGCCGACGGCCCTTCCGCTCCAGAATCGCTTTCGCACCCACAACTGACTCCCGCTGCCGGTGCCCAAAGCGCGCAACCAGCCCTTGCTGCGCACAACACTCCCGCTCCAAAAGAGGAAATGGTCCTCGTCCACCGCTCATGGACCGAGCCCACATACATGCTCATTCCCTCCAGTTCAGAGTCAACCAATCCAGAGTCTCCCAGCACAGGTTCACGTTGATGCTTCCGATGCGCACTCCCTACCTGCTCCACGCGTCAGGCTTAGCCACGTGGAGCACCTCGCAACCTGCTGAAAACAAATATTCCGTGCCGCGCCACGCGTCACTCCCTGTGGCCACCTCCCCACGCTGCGAGCACCCCTGAAAATCCCATGCATCCCAAATCAAAAACCGAATACGATCCCGCCGCAAAATCACTTTCCGGCAACTCAACGGCGCTAAGCCCCGGGCATCGCGCGTTCAGTTCCGGCTTACGCCTTGTAGGTCGCGGTTCGCCTCCCATGATCTTTCAACCGCGCCAGCCCCGGACGGGGCGAAATAACGTAGCCCAGTGCGCTCGCGCTGTTTCTTGCGCGAGCCAGCGCTGGGAATCGGGCGGCGCGAAGCGCGATACCGCTCGCGGTGCGGTTTCCGCGAGTTTCCACTTCGGCGACCGCTACATAAGCCGCACCGTCTCACCTCCTGCCTCCGCCTTGTGGGTCTCGGCTTTAATCCACGACGATCTTGTGTTGTCGGGTTGTAGGGGGTCGCAGTTTTCGGTTTCGCTGGTCTTTGTAGGTCGCGGTTTCAACCGCGACAAAAAGATCGGGCGCGAAGCGCCCTCCTTTCGCGGTGCCCTTTCCGCGAGTTTCCACTTCGGCGACCGCTACATAAGCCGCACCGGCGACGCCTTTTGTTGCGGCTTCCGCGTTTGTGATATAAGCAGGTCGAATACAATTTGTCTGAATGAAAAGTTTTGCAGGATTGCCCGCCGGGGCGGCTTACCGGGGCTCGGGAGAAAACGTGGCTACAGCATCGAACCCAACAACTGGCATGTCTCGAATTTTTTCCGCAACAAACGTGGTGCTTCTTTTGATTTGCCTCATGTACGGAATCACCTATGTCGATCGCGTGAATGTGAGTACGGCCGCATCCGTCTTCAAGCAGGAGCTGCATCTTTCGAATACGCAAGTGGGCTTCGTATTTTCAGCTTTTGCCTGGCCATATCTGGTGTTTCAAGTCATCGGCGGATGGGTGAGCGATCGTTTCGGCGCGCGCCGCGCGCTTACCATCTGTGCGGTCATCTGGGGCACGGCCACGCTGCTTACGGGGCTCGCTGGCAGTTTCTTGACGATCGTGGCCGCCCGTGTGCTGCTGGGCTTCGGCGAGGGAGCCACTTTTCCGACGGCCACACGCGCCATGAGCGATTGGTTTCCCCAGGACAAGCGCGCCTTCAGCCAGGGCATCACGCACTCCAGCGCGCGGCTCGGTAATGCGCTCACGCCTCCACTGGTGGCTTGGCTCATCACCCTGGTCACCTGGCGAGGCTCTTTCATGATCCTGGGGATCATCAGCATCGGATGGGCCATCTGGTGGGGAATGTATTTCCGGGACGACCCGCGCAGCCACAAAGAAATCACCTCGCAGGAACTCGACGGCATTCCCGATTACGGCTTGCGCGCGCAGCACAAAAAGGAACCTGTGCCGTGGCTAGCGCTATGCCGGCGGATGGCTCCGGTGACCATTGTTTATTTTTGCTATGGCTGGACGCTATGGCTCTATCTCGCCTGGATTCCGCAGTTCTTTCTTCACAGCTACAACCTCAAACTGGCCAAATCGGCCCTTTTCGCGGCGGGCGTCTTCTTCGCGGGTGTTATCGGCGACACGGCAGGGGGTGTGCTGAGCGATGGCATCCTGCGCAAGACGGGCGACCGGAATAAGGCACGTCGAAATTTGGTGGTGCTCGGGTTCCTCTGCTCGCTCGCCTGCATGCTGCCGATCTTGTTCCTTCACAGCCTTGGCTGGGCCGCGATTTGCCTCAGTGGCGCGTTCTTCTTCTCCGAGTTCACGATTGGGCCCATGTGGGCGATTCCCATGGATATCACGCCCCGGTTTGCGGGTTCCGCGAGCGGCCTGATGAATGTAGGCTCCGCGTTCGCCGCGATCGTCTCGCCCGTGATCGGTGGCTTGATCATCGACAAGACCGGCAATTGGGAACTGCCTTTCCTCGGAAGCATTGTGCTGCTGCTTTTTGGATCGGTGCTGGCTTTCTGGATGAAACCGAATGAGGAGCTGCAAGTCGACTCCACGCTGGTGACACAGCCGCCCGTCAAAATGCCGGCGTAAGCTGGCTTCTCATCGACTGAGGACGGGTTCCCCGACGAGAAGTTAGCGGCATTCAGACACGCGTCAGAGAAGCAACAACAGGGAAGCTCTAACCCAGTTCGCGGTCAATTTCCGCAATCGACCGATTTTTCGTCTCCATTCCGAAAGCGCCATAGACGATCGCCGCCAGCGCATACCACGCAGCCAAGTAGAAAAAAGCCGGCACAATTTTCGCCACCGAAGCTTCGGGTTTCACAATGTCGGATGAGCCTACGATTAATGCCAATCCCAGGGGGCCAATGATCTTCCCAATTCCGCCGAACCCGTATGCGGATCCCATTCCGCTTGCTCGCAATCGTGAGGGCCACACTTCTGCTGCATACGGTCCGACGATGGCGAAACCGCCGTCCGCAAAAAAGTAACAAACCACGAGCAGCAGCCAAAACACCGAGGTGGCCCCGAGGAAAACGTCGCGCGCATAACTTGCACAAACCAGCAGTACGGCGGCGGCCGAGCCGAACAGCGCGCCGGAGGCTCGGCGCCCCAGCAGATCCGAAAAATACGCGAAGACGATACGCCCGAGAAATGCACTGATGCTGCACGCGATCATGAGCGAAGCGGCGCGCGCTGGCTTCACGTGCAGAACTTGAACCAGAAGTGTGGGAGCCCAGAGGGAGAGTCCATAAATGCCGGTTTGCGCCGCCAGATTTCCCACCCAGGAAACCGCCAAGCTTCGCGGGTAGCCAAAAAGCTCGCTCCAGCGCGCCGGCCGAGGCGCTTTCTGTTCGATTGCCGGTAAGGGAATCTTTTCGGGATCGGTTTCGAGCGCCCACGCGAGGGATTCGCGCGCTTCGCGCAGGCGTCCCATGCGGAGCAGCCAGTACGGCGACTCAGGCATCCATGCCCGGACCAAAAGGACCAAACCCGCCGGGAGCAAGCCAATGGCGAAAAGCCCGCGCCACCCTAACACCGTACCGAGATAAGCGCCCAACAGCGCGCCAAGTCCCAAACCCAGCGGCACAGCCGCCGTGACAATGCCGCTGACCATGCCGCGCTTCTCTGACGGCATGAACTCCTGCACCAGCGGCAAAATCACGCAATATAGCCCCCCTACGCCCACTCCGACGAAGAAGCGAAAGATAGAGAGGAAAATCCAGCCATTTTCAGGCGTGAGCGCCAGGATTCCCGTGGCCACCGAGAAATTAATAATCGACGCGATTACGGTCTTTCGCCGTCCGATGCGGTCAGCAAGCCAGCCCCAGAAAGATGCGCCGAGTATCGCGCCTACTCCGGACGAGAGCAAAATAATCGCGGATTGCCCGTAGGTCAGCTTCCATGATCCGGCGACGAACGCCAGGACGAAACCGATTAGAAAAAAATCGTAGAATTCCAGCAGATCGCACAGAATGGCCACCAGCAACAGACGCCGCTGGTTTCCCGTGAGCCTGGCCTGCGTCTCCAGATACTCCAGCATCGCGCCTTTCCCTGGGAATCACGAACCCGGCTGCTGAACTCGGCCGAAACGAAGGAACGATCAGACTTTGCGCAATCCGGCCGCTTCATAGCGGGTTACCGGAGGAGGTAACTCCCGGCTGACTACCACGTCAATAATCGCTGGCTTGCCGGATTCCTCCGCGCGCCGGAGTGCGGGAATCAGTTGATCGGCGGAGGAAACGCGCTCACCAAATCCTCCGAACGCGCGAGCCACATCGGCAAAAGGCACGTCGATAAACTCGCTTGCTTCCGGACACATTTCCTCATGCACGTACTTCTGTACATGGTATTCGAAGGCCAGCGAGCAATTGTTCAGCACGATCTGGATCACCGGAATTTTCAATCGCAGCGCCGTCTCAAAATCCGCGAGATGATACCCGATACCGCCATCGCCAGTGAGACCGAAAACCCGCCTTTTTTCGCCCACCGCGAGCTTTGCTCCGAATGCAGCAGGGAAGGCCCATCCCAACGATCCCGCGGCCCTCAACGTGTTTCGGCCCGCTTCTTTTTGTTGCAGAACGGTCACCGCCCACACAGCCATATAGCCCGTGTCAGCCACCAGAAGATCGTCCGCGCGAAGGTGATCGTTCAGCAGGGACATCAAATGATACGGATTGAGTTTTCCTTCATAAAGCGGGTCGCGCGAAACGCTCTTCAAATCCTCATGCCATGAAGCGACCTGCCCCTGTACTTGTTTTTTCCAGCCGGACCATGATCTGCCATCGACTCGCGCCGCCACGGCTGCTTCGCGCAGCATCGCCAAAGCCACGCCCGCATCGCCCAAGGCTGAGATCTCCTCCTTATAAGTGTGCCCCAGCGCATTCGGATCGAGATCGATGTGCACGACCTTTGCGCTCTTCCGCGGGTACTTGAAAACATCCGTTCCCATGGAGCTCAGCTTTGTACCGATGGCAATACATACGTCCGCTTCGGCCAGCACTTCATTGGCAACTTTCCGCGAGTATCTCCCTACCGCGCCCACGGAAAGCGGATGTGCATCCGCGATGCTTCCTTTGCCGGCCATCGTGGTTACAACCGGCACCTGCACCGCATCCGCGAACGCCGTGAGTTCTTTCCAGGCGTTCGAGAGCATCACACCGCCGCCCGCAAGCAGCACCGGTTTTTCCGCTCGCGACAGAACGCCGATCGCTTTCTCGATATCCTGCGCGAGCGGCGCACTGCGAATCGCCCCTATCTTTTTGAATGCATCTTCCGCGTAAATATCCGGCGTTGAATTGAGCGGCTTGTTAAACCAATCGGCCGGGATGCCCAGATAGGCGGGGCCGGGGACTCCTCCGACGGCTGCGCGTACCGCAGTTCGCAACACGTCCGCGATTCGTTCGGGCTGCGGCAAATCTCCCGCCCATTTCGTCATCGACGGGAACATCGATGTTTGTTCCAATTCTTGATATTCATAGCGATACCGCGTGTTGGTATTGGTTGTTCCGCTGATCGCGATCAGCGGGCTCGAGGCCCAGTACGCATCGATAATCGAAGCAGGTAAATAGGTTGCTCCCGGGCCGTATTGCACAATCCCGAATGTCGGTTTCCCGGTGATGCGTGCGTATGCATCAGCCATAGCGAACGCCGACCTCTCGCTCCTGCCAAGAACCACACGAATGCCTTCCCGATTTTGCAATTCAATCAGCGGATTCTGCGGTGCACCGGTCAGCGTGAACACATACTTCGCGCCGTACTCACGCATCGTCTTGGCCATTGCTTGCGAAACCGTCAGCTTCGCTTCGGAGTTACCGCTCGTCGTGCTGCTCGCACTCGATTGCTTTTCTGTCGCTTCCATTACCTGGTCCTTTCCCAGATCACGTCGGAATACAAAGCGAAAAGCTACTTGATTGCCAGCGGATTTACCGGTGAGCCAACAGCCCCTGTCACCGGCAACGCCGGCGCCACAAACATAAACTCATAGCGCTGGTCCTCGGCGCAGTCCTTCGCCAGTTCAGCCAAATTAAAAATTTCGCCTACCGTCAGCCCCATAATCGGAATCGAAATCCAGTGCCACGGCTGGTTTGCTTCATCCGTTTCGTTGGGACGCACTTCTGCGCCCCACGTGTCTGTTGCGACGGCAGCCACCTGTTTTGCTTGCAGCCAGTCCAACGTCTCGAAGGCCAGCCCTGGGGCGTCTCCACCTGAATAGCCATCCCACGTTGATGCTTCCAGCATGGCTTCGATTTGGCCCGTTCGCACCAGCAGGTAGTCGCCGCGATGCACCTCCACACCGAAATGCTTCTCCGCCTTGTCCAGCATTTCGTTTGTAATGGCAAATCCGTCCGGCAAATATTTGTGTCCCAGCATTCGCGGAATGTCCAGCAGCACGCCACGTCCCACCATTTTTTCGCGCGTCTTTTCGATTCCGCACTTCTGCGCTCCAAACGATGTCACTGTCCGGCAGTCGTATCCGTTCCACATCTGATCGCCATAGAAAATGTGGCCAAGGCCGTCCCACTGTGTGCCGCATTGCGTGGGCATAATGATGATGTCGTCCGCTCCCCGGATTTTCCGGTGATCCAGCACGCCAGAGTAAGCATCGGTTCCTGCGCGAATCATCAGGTGAATGGGATTGAAGCGTCCCAGCGCTGGGTATTTCGTTTTCCCGCCCTGCGGGCCATTATTGTCGTAGGGGAGAGCCAGGGACATGATTTTGCCCTTTTGCACCAACCGCGCCGCTGCGACTACATCTTCCGGCCCCGTGTAATTCAGCGTGCCGATTTCGTCGTCGGCTCCCCAGCGTCCCCAATTTTTCAGCCGTTCCGCCGCCGCCCGGACATCGTTCATGGTCAGCTTGCGGGCAGTATTCCGTGTCTCCTCCATCCATTTCTCCTGTTCCCGTCGTTACGCCGTTCCGCAGGCATTCAGTCGATGACTGAGAGTGATAAATCGCCGCGGGTCATTCTACAGAATTCCTCAGCAGAGGCAGATGGTTTTCGCACATGAGTCGCGGTAAGTATGCTACAGGCAAGCGTATTCCGGCTCGCCGCGAAAAACTTTCTCACTTCTATTGCGTATGCCCAAAAAATGTAGAGCGACGTGGTTAAGGGGAGAA
This sequence comes from Candidatus Acidiferrales bacterium, assembly GCA_035551975.1. GTDB lineage: Bacteria > Acidobacteriota > Terriglobia > Acidiferrales > UBA7541 > Palsa-295. The sequence continues at coordinate 13,204 of DASZMG010000177.1, forward strand.
AATACGCGCAGGCGATGGCATGTTAGCGTCGACAAAAATGGCGTCAAAGGTCTGCTTACGCACGATATGGAGAGCCTGGCGGCTGTCGGTCAACGTGGGGGCTTGTATTTCGGCCGCGTGCAAGGTTCTTTGGAGCAGTTGGCATTCGAGCAAATCGTCATCCACTACCAATACCTGTTGCGTAACCGTCTATCCCCTTAGGAATGCCCCTCACCGTTACATAACGGAATGCGATCACAGCAGCGCTGTTTTCCCGATGAACTGAAAACCGTAGCGGGGACTTGCCGAGCCGGTCTCTACAATCCGCACGACGCGAGCATTCCCCAAGTTGTAGTCATTTTCTCCGCGCAAAAATACTTCGACTGTTGCCCCTTCTTCCAAACAGCTGGTGCAGGTGCAAAGAAATCCACCTTTGCTGATATTTTCGGTTTCGCCGCGAGCCTCGAACGAAGCGCCATCCTGCTTTGTGATTCTGAGTTTCAACATGAGCCGGAGTTGGAATCGTGGATCGGCTCGGCGTTCAGCCTGTGTCGAATTCAAAACGAAGGAAAGGTCGGTTTTCAATTTTGTGAAGTCGATGGGCTTCGAGAAATAGCGGGCTGCCCCAAGGTTCTTGCAGAAAGCCCGATTACGCTCGTCTTCTCCGCTGACGATAAAAATCGGGATCTTGCGAGTGACCGGCAGAGACGAGAGCACGCGGCATAGTTCAAAACCGGAAAGGCCCGGCATCGATAAATCCAGCAGGATCGCATCGGGTTTGTGCTCGAAGATCAGGGCTAGCGCTGTTTCCGATGCGCCTGTATCGAACACCTCGTAAGCCGAGGAAAGATGGTCCTTGATGACGCTCCTCATGGAGATATCGTCGTCCACGACCAGGATTCGCAGTGTAGGCATAGGGGCTCGTCAGAATATTCAGTTTCGACGCTGCTCCAGACGTTGCTCCAGAGATCGACCCATTCCAGGCTGGTTCATTCGATGCTCATCAAGGAGTTCCCTGATTTTGTGCGCCAGCACCTTCGGCCCATAAGGTTTCTGCAGAAGTAGAGCCCCTTGCGACAGCAGCGGCTCGACGGAAGTGTGATCGGTGTGGCCCGATGTGAATATCACCGGGACGGACGATTTTCTTTGGCTCATTTGGGCATAAGCATCCGGTCCGGTGAGTCGAG
>DASZMG010000178.1:0-13904 GCA_035551975.1 Candidatus Acidiferrales bacterium
TTCGGATCAGCGAAAATTCAGACAGGTAACGAGTTCACTTCGGTAGCTCACGGGCTCGCACTAAAGGCAGCGATCGTTTAAAGCAACTGCACATGGAAGCGTGCCGATCGGAGGCTCTCGGGCAGCCTAACGACTTTCGGAAGGTTGAGCGCGAAATCGCGTCGACGTCCGCAAAACTGAGCGGCACCGAGACTTTGATCGCAGAGAAAGGCTGTGTATGGGCTGGCGTCGCATCCGCATCGCTGCCCTGTCGCCCCGGAAGCTCGGAAGGCAAAGCGAAAGCTGCGGAACCTGCTTTACGGCAAGAAGCCTCCCGTTTATCGGCTCATTTATGAAGTCGATGAAACGCGGCAGACGGTGCTCCATCAAAGAGTCTGAATTCTGGTTTTCAGCATTTGCGCCGGCCAATTGAATTACTATGACTTGGATATCCTCGTTGCTAGAGGCGACCGCCGCCATGCCTACACGTAACGTCAATTTGACCGACGAGCTTGACCGCTTCGTCGCCAAGAAGCTTCAGCTTAGCCAGTTACCAGGCAGAAGCTGACATGCGAGTTAGACTGGCATCCACGTCCTGCGAAAATCAAATGCTTCCTCCACAAGAATGCCTGACTTGCGTCTGATGGTCGAGGAGGAATAGAGATTTCTAGGGATTTTGGGGCCAAGAGTCGAACCCTCACTTTGATCAACACAGACTGTCGAGCGATGCGCGCATTTCCTGTAGGTTTGTGTCCCGCAATCATTATTCCTCGATCACGGTGTCTATGACCGGCCCCCAATTCCTCGATGCCGGAATCCTGTCGGGGAAGGGCGATTGTGTTCTGATCCGATTCGCAATTGTGACCTATTCGGATTGCCTCGAAGACATCCCAGGGAAACACGCGCCAGCTTCTTCCCTCAAGCTTTTTGGCGAGTAAATACGTGCACTGGCCATGGCCCACAACCAGTTGCGATCGTCGCTGGGCGGCTACAAGCTGTTTTACCGTCAAACCTCAAGTTTCCCACACGTGACTTGGCAATGTGTTTGGTATGCGGAGTACTGAATGGCCCGAACTGCCAGCGGAGCTTTCAAGTGTCGAGACTGGACGGCGTAACGCTCATAAACACGGGATTGCATTCCTAGTTGTCAATCAAATCCAAATGAGTTTTAGTGGTGATAGTCGCAAGGAATTTGACCTCCCGCTATTCGGGCAGGCCTGTTTTTTACGCAGTCGCTTCTACGTTGTCGTCTGTTTTTGCGTAGTCGCTGTCTACGTTTCAGACAAGGCAGGAGAGCCCGATGGCCATAAAACATCGCAAGACCCGTCCAGTTCTTCGTCCTGTACGTTCTCAATCTCGCCCAGAGAAGGCTACACCCATTTGTACGACTGGCCGGATTTTTGCCGATGGCCGCATTATCGAACTGGTTCGGCCGGGAGGAACGGACGATCTGAGCTTGTTGTGTGCGGATGGACAAAAACAGGAACTAAACTACAAGTCCGCTGTAAACATTTTCGAATCCCATAGTTCATCTGATCGTTTTGGAAAATGCAGCATATGCACTGAGTTGAACCTGTTCTCGAATAGAGAGGATGCTTGTCGAACAGTCGATACGAAAAGGATCGCGGAGTGAAAGAGAGACTACTGAAAAGGCGGGCTTCTTACATCAAGCCTTTTGGCGAGGGAACACGTGTAACCGCAGTTCGGAGGCAAACGAAGCGCCGAGAAGTGAGAAGTTGAGGGCGCTTTCGACTTCGCAGTTTTCTTGAGTGCCTCATGCGCGGCGATTCGACCAAATGCGAGATCGTCGCGATATGATAGGGAGGGCTGATGAATTTGCCAATTCGATGATCTCGCTGCTGCTGAAAAATTGCCGGTTGCTAAATGTTTACTCCGGCGAAATCTACCCAACGGACATCGCCATCTCGGGCGACCGGGTTATTTCTACCTCCCGACAGCCGTACGATGATAGCGTTCGTGCCGAACAGGTCATCGACTGTGCCGGAAAATTCGCCATCCCCGGCATGATCGATGGTCACATGCACGTCGATACCACATTCCTCTGGCCCGGCGAACTCGCGCGCATTCTCGTTCCCCTGGGCACCACCACGCTGTTCGTGGACACAACCAACATCGCCCATACCGGCGGCGTCGCTGCCATTGAAGCCCTCCGGCAATCGTTTGAGGGTCTGCCGCTCCGCGCATATTTCGCCGCACCTTCCTATTGCCCGTTCGATGCGCAGCTTGAAACCGCAGCAACTGAAATGAACTCAGGAGATATCCAGACACTTCTCAATTCTGGCTGCGTCAGCATCGGCGAAACAGTTTTTTCGAAAATCGCCCGCGGCGATTCCGATTATCTCCGGGGCGTCGACATTACCCGCGTCCATGGAGCTCGCGTCAGCGGGCACGGCGGCGAAATCTCCCGCGGCGACGAAGCCGCTTTCGATGCCTACGTCGCCGCCGGAATCAATGATGACCATTGCGTCGGCCGTGCCGAAGACATGCTTCCTCGTCTTCGCCGCAATCTGAAACTTTTCTCCGTCGAATGCTCTGGCCGCCGCGGGCAGCTCAAGCCTCTCCTCCAGCACGCTCTCGCCCAGCGAATTCCGCTTCGCGAAATCTGCCTCTGCGTTGACAACATCACCGTTATGGATATAGTCGCAGACGGTTATGGCTATCTCGATTACCTTGTCCGCGTTGCTCTCGACCTGGGTATCGCGCCCGTTGATGCCTTTCGCATGGTCTCGCTCAATCCCGCCGAACACTATCGTCTCTCCGGTGAAATTGGCGGCATCGCGCCCGGTCGCAAGGCCGATATTCTGCTGATGAGATCGCCAGACGCGTTCCCGCCGGATCTCGTCGTTGTCGACGGCCGCGTCGCGGCCGAAAACGGGCGCCTTACCGCCGCGACTCCGGCTCCGTCCATCCCGGAGTTCTACAGCGATTCGATTCATCTGGATCGAGTCACGCAAAAAAGCCTCTCCATAGCCGCGCCACCAGGCGCCAGTCGCATCCGTGTCCGCGTGATCGATGTCATCGACGGCGATGCTTTCAACACCGAAACCTCCGCCGAACTCGCTGTTCTTGACGGAGTCATTCAATCTGATCCTGCCCACGACATTCTGAAAATCATTGTGGTTGAGCGTTACGGCCGCACCGGAAATCTCGGGGCAGGGTTTGCCAGAGGGTTCGGACTCAGTCGGGGAGCGCTCGCTTCGTCCGTTTCCATTCCTTCGAATAATATCGTGGCCGTCGGCGCTGCGGACTCCGAAATGTGGAGGGCCATCGAGCGACTGAAGGAGATTCGAGGCGGTTTTGTCGTGGTTGCCGATGGCCGTGTGCTCGCGGAGGTTTCGTTAACCATTGGCGGCATCATGGCCGCGCAACCGTTCGAATCTCTCGTGTCCCAGATCGAAGAAGGGCAGGCCGTTGCCCGCTCTCTTGGATGCAATCTGCTTCATCCTTTCTTCACCTTGGCTCAAACGGTTTTGTCCACGCTCCCGGATCTGGGTCTCACCGACAAAGGTTTGATCGATGTCCGCCGCGGCGTCACTACGCCAGTAATCCTTGAAGAGGTCGTCGCGTGAGCCTGCCCGGACCCGCCACGCGCGCGCACGAAACCTTCGCCGATGTGCGCGCCGCACAGGGCCTCGCGCCGGTCGACCTGCTGCTTCAAAACTGCCGCCTGGTCAACGTTTGCTCGCGAGAAATCCATCCGGCGGATATTGCTATTCGCGGATCGAAAGTTCTGGGTATTCGTGAAAAGTTTTCCGGCCCCGCCGTCAGAACAATCGATGTTGCAAGTGATTACGCCGTCCCGGCGTTTGTGCAGCTTTACCGTGGGTTTGAATCGTCCGCCCTTTCGGGCGTCACCACTTGGGTTGTCGAACAAGAGGGGTCATGCCCTGTCTCTGCGAATGACGAAGCCAACACGCATCACGCCCGCCGCGTTCAAGCTCCATCTTTCTCGCGCCATCTAGGAAATCATCAAGTCTGCACTGCGGTCGCTGAGGCCATAACCGCCATCCGTGGCGGCGCCACGGTCTTCTTGGCCGAATCGCCTCAGGGTCCAAGCCTTGCGGCTCTGCTCGCCGAAATTCGCGGGAGGGGAATTGACGCTTCGCGCCTCTGTATCTGTTTGCCGGAAGACGGCGCCGCATCTGCCTTTGTTCGCGCCGCTTTGGCAAACAGTTTCAGCGCACCGGAGATTTTCCAGTTACTCACCCTTAACTCCGCCCGTCATTTCGCTCTCGATCACGAGATCGGCAGCATCGCTCCTGGCAGGAAAGCGGACATTATCCTCGCCAAATCCCTCGACCCATTTCTTCCTGTCTCCATCATTTTCGACGGGCAACTCGTCCTTCACGAAGGACACCCTTGCGCTTAGCCTCGCACTCCCTCGGTGCTGTCATCGCCACGGCGTTTGCATTGCTTTGCGTCGGCTCCGCCTCAAACGCCTGGCCACTGCCCGCTCCTTCGGCGAAATCCTTCAAGGTGGCCCTCATCCTTGGCGGGCGCGTCAATGAACCCGGCTACTACAACGCTGGCTACCAGGCCTTGCTGTCGCTCAAGCAGAAATACAATGCGGAAATCGCCTACGAGGAAAATCTGCAGCCCGCCGACGCCGAGCAAGTTTTACGGGCTCTTGCTGAAGACGGCTTTCGCTACGTTATCGTCATGGGCGGTGGTACCTACGACGATTTCATTCGCGACGTTGCCGCCGATTATCCCGCTATGCGCTTTATCATCATTTCCGGCGGCTTTACGCAGTTGCCCAGTATTGTCTCTATTCGCACTGGACATCCTGGCGTGCCCTTTCTTGCCGGCGTGCTCATGGCCGAAATGTCCAAGACCAAGAAAATCGGGCTCATCGGTGGCCGCGCTTCTCCTCCCGCTGTTGCCGACCACGTTGCCGTCATTGCCGGCGCCAAATTCGCTTGCCCGCAAATCCAAATTCTCGACACTTACACCGAGAATTACGACGATCCTTCCATCGGCAAGGAAGCCGCTCTGGCGCAAATCGATGAGGGCGCCGACCTCATCTTCGCCAACGCCAACACCACATCCTTCGGAGTCTTCCAGGCCGCTCGCGAGCGCGCCATCCTCGCCATTGGCGCCGCCACTGATCAGAACGGCATTGCGCCTGATACTATTCTCACCAGCGCCGCCTATGGCATGGACAACGCCGTTGAATATCTCATCGATCTCGATCGCTCCGCCCGCGGCTGGCAGAACAAGGTCTACACCACGGAGTTGACCATGGTCGATCTCGCGCCATTCCACTCACTCGACTCGCGCGTCCCAATCCGAGTCAGGCAAAAGCTCGCCGAGGTCCGCCAGCAGCTCATTGCGGGCAAAATCACCATTCCGGCCAGTTATGACCAACTCCACATGCACGCCCCCATTCACAAATGATGTCTCATAAACTCCCGCGGCAAGTTCAGCCAAGCAGCGAAAGGAAAGCACTCTGAACGCTCTTCTCCGCGTTGAAAATCTCACCAAGCGCTTTCCAGGAGTAGTCGCCAATGACCATCTCAATCTCGAAATCCTTCCTGGCGAGATACACGCTTTGCTCGGGGAAAACGGCGCCGGCAAATCCACCCTGATGAACATGCTTTACGGTCTGCTCACACCCGATGAAGGCCAGCTTTTCTGGAAAGACCAGCCCGTCAGCATTCGTTCTCCCCGCCGGGCCATTTCCATGGGCATCGGCATGGTTCACCAGCACTTCATGCATGTCCCTCAGCTCACCGTTCTTGAAAATATTGTCCTCGGCCAGGAATCCGGTTTGTTCGGCGACCTGCCTTCCGCCGAAAGGCGTCTTTTCCAGATCGCTTCCGATTTTTGCCAACCCATCGATCCGCGCGCCCTCGTCGGCTCACTCTCCGTTGGTGAGCAGCAGCGCGTCGAAATCTACAAAGCGCTCTATCGCCACGCTGAGCTTCTCATTCTCGATGAAGCCACCGCCATGCTCACCCCGCGCGAAGCTGAACAGCTATTCGAAATCTGCCGCACCTTGGTCGCACGGGGGAAATCGGTCATCTTCATCACCCATAAACTTGACGAGGTCATCTCTTTGAGCAACCGCGTCACTGTGCTGCGCCATGGTCGAAACGTCAGCACATTCCGGACCGATGGCACCAGCCCGAACGAACTCGCGCGCCTGATGGTCGGCCGCGAAATTCCTACAAAAATCACCAAAAGCATTCGCCGACCCGGCCCAGCAGTCCTCGAAATCACCAATCTAGACGTTTCTGGCCACCGTACAAACATCATCCAACATCTTTCTCTCTCGGTTCATGCCGGCGAAATCGTCGGCATCGCCGGGGTCGATGGTAACGGTCAGACCGAGCTTGTCGAGGCCATCTGCGGCTTGCGCCGCATCACCCGCGGCGCCATTCTTTTTAATGGGGAAGACATCGCCAATTTCCGTCCTGCGGCGATTCTGAAAAAGGGCCTCGCCTGTCTTCCCGCCGACCGCCACTCGGCCGCCGTTGTTGAAAGCTTTTCTCTTGAGCAGAACGCGCTTCTCGGTTTCTCGCATACGCCGCCGTTTGCGGCCCACGGCTTTATCGATTCCGCGGCCGTGTTGAATTTCGCGCAGGAAATCATCGCGCAATATGGCGTCAAAGCCGATTCGCCCGCTACGAGCATGCGAAACCTTTCGGGTGGTCATCAGCAGCGCTTTGTTTTTGGACGCACCTTGCGCCACGACCCTCGTCTGCTTATCGCCGTTCAACCTACGCGCGGCCTCGACATCGTCTCTTCGGATTTTGTCAGGCGTGAGCTGGTCGAGTTGCGCGATGCAGGCAAAGGGGTTCTGCTCGTCTCCATGGATCTCGACGAAGTACTTGTGTTGAGCGACCGTGTTGAAGTGATTCACCGGGGACAAATCATCGGCAGCGCCAATGAACATTCCAGCCGCGAAGAAATCGGTTTGATGATGGCGGGGGTAAGGCCAGGCGCTCCGCCGCGTCTCGAACTTTAATGACAGCGAAGCGATCCCCACCAACTTTTCGCAAAGTGGCGCCCCGCGCGCGGTGGCCTCTCATCGAAGTGCTCTTGCCCGTCGTAGCGGTGGTCGCCGCGCTTCTGCTCGGTGCGCTGATTATTGCTTTCGCCGGTTTGAATCCATTGCGAGCCTACGCCGCGCTCGCGCGTGGCGCCTTCGGTTCCGTTGGCAGCTTTTCTGAAACGCTCGTCCGCTTCTGCCCCCTGGCTCTTTGCGCCCTGGGCGTGCTCGTCGCATTTCGCGCGGGATTTTTCAGCATTGGCGCGGACGGCCAGTTCTACCTGGGAGCCCTCGCGGCGACATTTGTCGCTTTGAAGGTTCCGGCTCTGCCGTCGATCGTGCTGGTTCCACTCTGCATGGCCGGAGCCATGGCCGCCGGAACGCTCTGGGCCCTAGTTGCTGGTCTCCTGAAAGTTCGCCTTGGCGTAAACGAAGTCGTCAGCACCATCATGCTTAACGCCATCGCGTCGCTCTTGATCGACTTTCTCGTCCGTGGACCTCTTCGGGCTCCCGGCACCGACCTGCAGTACACCGCTGTGATTCCCAAATTTGCGTGGCTGCCCCGCATCCTTCCGCATACGCGCCTGCACGCAGGGGTTTTCTTGCCGCTCATCGCCGCGCTGCTCGTGTACATATTCCTTTGGCGTATGTCTGCTGGCTTTGATTCGCGCGTCACTGGCGCCAATTCCGTTGCTGCGCGTCATGCGGGAATCAATGTCGGTGGCAGCGTCCTTGGCGCGGTGGCCATCAGCGGCGCGCTCGCAGGTCTCGCCGGAGCGGTTGAAATTCAGGCCGTGTTTCATCGCCTCCAGGCCGGCATCGGCTCGGATTATGGCTACACCGCTATCCCCATCGCCCTTGTCGGCAAGACTCTTCCTGGAGCCACGCTTCTCGCGGCATTGATTTTCGCCGCTCTCGGCGTTGGCTCCGCCATGATGCAGATCAAGGCGTCTGTTCCGTCGCCCCTCGTGGTCTTGCTTCAGGGTCTCATCATTTTGTTTGTTGTCGGTAGCGACATGTTCGTTCCCAAATTGCGCAAATGGCGGCAAACTCTTCCGCCGGAAACAACCTCCGGAAATCTTCCGCCAATGGACCCAAGCATTGCTGAATAGCTTCGCTCTGGCGCCGAGCATCGGCTTCCTTGCTGCCACCGTTCGTCTCAGCACTCCGCTTTTGCTCGCGGCCAGCGGCGAGCTCGTTACCGAGCGTGCCGGAGTTCTGAACCTCAGCATCGAAGGGATGATGCTCAACGGCGCGCTGTTTGGATTCCTCGGCGCTTACTTTTCAGGCTCGCTTTTTGTTGGCTGGCTTGCGGGAATGCTGGCGGGAGCCTTGCTGGCACTGCTCTTCTCATTTTTTGCCATCACCTTGCGCTCGCATCAGGTCATCGTCGCGCTGGGCATCAATCTGCTCGCACTCGGAGAGACCAGCTTCCTCTATCGGAAAATTTTCGGCCTTGCCACGCTCACCCCGCAAATCAAGCCCGCTCTGCCTCATCCCATTCCCACGCTCAGCCACATTCCCTTACTTGGCCCGGTGCTTTTCGATCAGACGATTCTCACATACGCGGCCTTCCTGTTCCCGCCACTGGTTTGGATTTTTCTCTACAAAACTCCGGCTGGCCGGTCACTGCGCGCCGTTGGAGAAAATGCCGTCGCCGCCGACAGTGTCGGAGTCGATGTCCAGTGCATCCGCTACCTGGCCACTATTTTCGGCGGTCTGCTTGCCGGGCTCGCCGGCGCCTATCTCTCCACTGTCGCCCTCAATCTTTTTCTCGAAAATATGACCGGCGGCGCCGGCTGGATTGCCGTCACCATCGTCATCTTCGGCAACTGGAGCCCCTTGGGAATTGCTCTTGCTGCGCTCACGTTCGGTGGAGCGGAAGCTTTGCAACTCAGGCTGCAAAGTTCCGGTATCGGTGTTCCACGCGAATTCATCGTGATGTTTCCCTATCTACTCACACTCGTTGCTCTCAGCGGATTCGTGAAGCGCTCCAAATCTCCTGCGCAGCTCTGCATTCCTTTCATCCGTAGTTTCCAGTGACCAAATCGTCGAGTCGAAGGTGATTGAGGCTTCTTTATCGACAATTGCGCTGGATATAGAGAACGATCTCGAACTGCTTTTTGAAGATATTCGGTGAAACGCCTGTTCCCAATGAAGCTCATAAGGGAACCCATGTGCCCAGACCGCTGCACCGCGACCGGCAGATCAGGTTCATCACGAATTTGAATCGTCGGTTGCCGTAATTCGATTAACAATTAATTCGTGGGACGCAACGAGCAATCATTTTAAGAAGTCTACAGCGCGTGGTGCGAACTGAAGAGGTAAAATATGTCCGGCCGACTGCTCTCCGCCAATGAACGGAAAATCTGCTAGGGAATTATCTGCATGATGCAAGCTGCTCGAACGGCGAGTCGTGATGAAGTGCCTGTTCTTGATCTCGAAAACCTTCTCTCTGAAAAGGGGATCCAACGTCTCGCCCGGGAGCTTCGAAATGCCTGCGAAACGACCGGTTTTTTTTATGTGGCGAACCACGGTGTACCAGAAAAAGTTATAGAAGACGCCTTTCAGGCAACCAAGCGCTACTTCGCCCTACCTGTTGAACAACGGCTTCGGGACAAAATCGACGAGCGCTTTCGCCGCGGGTTTATGCCTATGGGCATCAATCAGCATCCGGGCTTTGCACCGGATTTAAAGGAGAGCTTTGACTACGGCTTCGATTTGCCGCTGGACGACCCAGATGTTGCCGCCGGCCGCCCTTTGCACGGTCCGAATCGTTGGCCCGATTTGCCCTGGTTCAGAACGGCGGCCGAGGCCTATTTTGAATCCACGATGACCCTTGGTAGGAATTTGCTGAGGTTTGTGGCCCTGAGTCTTGGTCAACCGGAGGGGTTTTTTCTGCCATGGTGCCAAAAGCCAATGGTGCTTACCCGACTCTTCCATTATCCGCCGCAGCCCAAGAATGGCGATGAGAAACAGCTTGGAGTGGCGCCTCACACCGACTACGGAATGGTAACAATTCTCGCGCAGGACCCGGTGGGCGGACTTGAGGTCTTAAAGCGAGATGGAGAGTGGATCGCAGCGCCCTACATCGACGGAACTTTTGTCATCAATCTTGGTGACCTGATGAAGGTATGGACGAATGACGTCTATGTTTCAAATCCTCACCGGGTGATTAACCGCAGCGGGAGAGAACGGTACTCGATTCCCACATTCTTTAACCTCGATTACGATGCGCCGGTGGCATGCCTTGATACGTGTCGGTCGCCGGAGACACCTGCGAAGTACGCGCCAATCAAATCGGGCGACTACCTGGTAAGCCGGTTCCGCACGGTGCAAAAATATCAGCCGCCAGCCACCGCATAAATCTTGTCTCACAATTGCGCGCGATCCAGCAGCCTCCGCGAGGCTATCCTGGCTTTCTCACAGACGCTTTTGGTTTCGAGGCTGATTACTTCCCGGTGAAGCATGAGGACTCGCCCTTCCACGATCGTTGTGTCTACATCCGCTGCTGTCGCGGAAAAGACAACTTTTCCCGCAAGCTCCTCCGCATTCCTTGGCCGTCCGATTGCAAGGTGTGGACGGTCCAAATTAATTAGAATAAGGTCCGCACGTTTGCCAGTCTCAAGGCTGCCGATCTGGTCTGCCAACCCGAGCGCGGAGGCGCCGTTCCGAGTGGCAGCTTCCAGAACCGAGAGAGCGGGCCAAAGCGTGGCATCATGATGAAAAGCTCGTTGTAGTAAAGCGGCATGTTTCATCTCGCGAAAGATATCGAGCACATTGTTGCTGGCCGCACTATCGGTTCCTAAAGCGACGGTCAGGCCCGCCGATTGAAAACGCAGCAGTGGCAGTAAACCTGACGCGAGCTTGAGGTTACTCGTAATATTGTGCGCAACTACCGCTCCCGCTTTGGCCGCCCGGATGCAGTCTGTTTCGCTGAACCAGATGCCATGAGCCAGAAGCGAGCGTGGCCCGAGCAGTCCAATTTCATCGAGTCGCTCGACAGGGGTGCAACCGTAAGCGCTCTGGCATTCATTGACCTCGATCTCGGTCTCAGCGAGGTGGATTTGAAGATGGCAGCGTAGGTCGGTTACCGTTTCCGCACACCGTTGCAGCAAGTCTGTCGAACAGGCATACAGAGAATGCGGAGAAAGCCCATAGGAAATCAAAGGTGTGGGGTGGAAGGTGCTAAGGGCCGCAAACCCGCACTCCCATTCCGAATCGAGCAGCGCTGGATCGGGAAAATCGCGCATATTGAAAGCAAGCCTCGCGCGTAGGCCGCTTTCTTCTACCGCTTGGGCTGTAGCCGGAAGGTCCCGCCACATGTCGGTGAAAGTGGTGATTCCGGCGCGGATCATTTCCAGACAGGCCAAGCGCACGCCAGCGTAGGTTTCCTCGGGCCCGGCAAACTTCATCACGGGCCACACGCAACCCGTCAACCATCGCTGCAATGGATATGTCTCGGCTAACCCGCGCAGCAGAACCATTCCCGCATGGCTGTGGCTGTTCACAAAGCCCGGCAGGATCGCTTTTCCGCGAGCGTCGATCATTTCATCTGCGGCGACGGCGGCCGCAACTGCTTCGCGGTGTCCTACGGCTACGATCGAGCCGTGGCTAATTGCGACGGCACCGTCGCTGAAGAAGGAGCCAGCCGAGTCCATCGTTAAAAGCGGGCCGCCGGCGACGAGCAGATCCACGGAGGTGCCCATCTCAAGTCTTATCTTCGGAGGCTAGTATTAGGCAGTCCGACGGGCGATATGCGGCGAACACCGCGTCGCCAATTTCAAATTTCTGGTTGTCGGCGCCATTGGGCTCCGCGATCGTGAGTTTTTCGGCTGCAGTCGCACAGATGTATTGCATCGTTGCTCCCAAGTACGTTCGCGACTCAATTGTCACAGGGATACAATGGCTGCCATCAAGCGGCTTCTCGCTGGCAAGGCGAAAGCGTTCGCTTTTGATAATCGCGATCACTGCCGCCCCAACTAAGAAGCCATTTCCTTGACCTACAATCTCGAGACTCGGACTTACAACGCGCAGGAGAGAGCCTTGGACTGCGCTTACCGTGCCGCGAATCAAGTTTGCCTGACCGATGAAGGAGGCCACAAACGGATGAGCCGGACGCTCATAAATATTGACAGGGGTATCGACCTGAACGATCCGCCCTTGATCCATAATGGCCATCCGGTCCGCCAGGGCTAGCGCTTCGATCTGATCGTGAGTGACGAACAGAGTGGTGATGCCCGTCGTTCGCTGGACTCGCCGGATTTCGGTGCGCATCTCGTCTCGAAGCTTGGCGTCCAGATTGCTCAGCGGTTCATCCAGCAACAGAAGTCGCGGACGGATCGCAATCGCACGCGCTAAAGCGACCCTCTGTTGCTGTCCACCGCTCAACTGTCGTGGCAACCGATGTCCTACGTTTTCAAGTTGCACGAGCTTCAGCGCCTCATTCACAGCCTGTGCGGTTTCGGCGCGGGAGCGGCGTCTCATTTTCAGGCCAAATCCGACGTTTTCATTCACGGTCAGATGAGGGAACAAGGCATAGCTTTGGAAAACGATGCCAATATCGCGTTTTTGTGATGGCAGCGCAGTAACATCTTCATTTGCGAGCCGAATTTTTCCGGAGTCGGGCGCCTCAAATCCAGCCACGACCCGTAATGTCGTGGTTTTGCCGCAGCCGCTGGGACCCAACAAACACATGAGTTCGCCGGCCTCGACTTCGAGTGACAAATCGGGCAGGACTGTCGTGCTGTCATAGTGCTTGGCAACATGGCTTAGCTCGAGATGGGGCATCAGCAGAGTAGTTTAGCCGAGCAGGCGGAAACGGAAAACGCGTTCGAGAAGCATCGTAAAGGAGATAGCTCCCGCAACCATCAGGGTTGCGGCTGCGGCAACCAGTGGATCGATTCGCGATTCCATGTAGGAAAACATAACGACGGGCAGGGTGGCCGTCCGGGAATTGGTGAGAAAAAGAGAAAGCGGAAGGTTTACGAACGACAGAATAAAGGCGAATACGAAGCCAGCGACGATCCCGGTGCGTGCCAGGGGAAGAGTCACATGCCACAGCGTTTCGAGAGCGCCGGCTCCAAGGCTGTGAGCTGCATCTTCGAGATTGAAATCAAATCGCGCCAGCGCTGTCATAATCAAGCGCAGCGTGAATGGCATCACGTATACCGTATGCACAACGATCAAAGCGGATAACGCAATTTGCAGACGCAGCAGAGAGAGCATCTGCAGCATGGCCAGCCCAATCACAATCTGCGGGACAAAAAGAGGCCCGAGCAGAAAAGCCTGCAGCGCATTTTTACCTCGAAAAGAGTAGCGAACGAGCGCGTAAGCTGCGAAGAAAGATACGCACGTGGCCAGGCCGGCGGCCGCCGCCGCAACAAACGAGCTCACTCGCATGGCGGTCAGAAATTCGTCGTGCTGAAATAAGGCTCCGTACCAGTGCAATGTAGCGGATTCAAACGGGCCCGGAAAACTTGTGGCTGAATTAAACGAATCGACGACTACCATTACTGCCGGCGCCAGCAGGAAGAGATAAAGCACGGCAAGAAAACACCAACCGGCAAAACGCCGAGCGCTCATCGGACGAGCCTTGCCGTGAGTTTCATGAAAATGAAGGTCACAAGCGACATCGCGACCAGCAGCAACACGGAAACAGTCGCGGCCATTTGACTGTTGTAGGTTCCCAGGATGAATTCGCTCACCAGAGTGGTTAGCGTAAGCTGGGTCGGGCCGCCCAAGTAATGCGGCGCAACATAGGCGCTGGCTGCGAGCGAGAACGCGATGATGGCGGCCGAAATTACCCCAGGCAAGCTCAATGGCAAAATGATCTGGATATAGATGTCCCGCCAACCCGCACCGAGACTTCGGGCGGCCTCGATGAGATCATTCGGAATCTGTTTCAGCG
>DASZMG010000179.1:0-2673 GCA_035551975.1 Candidatus Acidiferrales bacterium
ACTGGATTGGGGGCCGTCAGTCCAAAGATTACGGACGGCGCGGTGGGTCCATCCGGCACCCTCAGTCAGACGTCGAGTACGATTGCAGCTAATATCGGCGCCACGACGGCGACCGTTGGCTTTGCCGGGCTTGCGCCAGGAATTGCCGGCGAGTATCAGGTGAATCTGACGATTCCGACCGGGTTAACGGCCGGCGACAATTATCTGAACATCTCTGGACCGGATTCCTATACCTCGGAGGTCCTGATCCCGATCGGAGGCAGCGGAACCACCAGCGCTTCGGCCATCGCGCAAACTGCGCGCGCTCGGCCAACGTCTTCGCACGCGCTGAGGAAGCCGATCAGCAAGCCGAAGAGCCTGATTATGCCTTTCCAATCGCATTGAGCGTTGCGCTTGACGATAGACGAACAATTAAAGCTTGCGTGTGGATCCGAGTGACGACTCGAGCGCGATTCTGACGAGTTGGCTACGGGTCCGCACGCGCGTTTTCTGAAATAGCTGCTGTAGCGTCGCTTTTATGGCGCTTTCCGAAACACCCAATTGAGCGGCGATTTCCTTGTTGGTCAGACCCTCGAAAAGCGCCTGCAACACCTGGCGCTCGCGCGCCGTAAGCAGGGCTTGCAGGGTGCGGTCTTCGCGCTGCGGCACGCCTTCCGCCAGCATCCTGACGATCTTTGGGTCTACCCACATCTGGCCCGCGGCGACCAAGCGTATGGCTTGCGCCAGAAGGCTGGGCGAACTGTGCTTCAGAAAAATCCCGGAGGCGCCGCTGGTTAACGCGAGTGAAGATTCGGCCGCGTTCATGCCCGCGGTCACCATCAAAATCTTGCCTTGAAAACCGGCTGCACGAGCGGCATCGGCGAAATGCGTGGCGTGATCGCCGCCCAGGTCGAAATCGAGCAGCAACACGTCTACGCGCCTTTCGCGCAGCATTTCCAGGGCTTCGGTAGTGGCTCCGCAGTGACCGGCCATCTCGAAATCGGGCTCGGATTCAAGCAGACGGCTCAGGCTCTCGCGAAAGAGCACGTGGTCGTCAAGCAACAGTAGCCGGATAGGTTCCATGTTCGTGGCTTCGCGGGCCGCGTGATGCAGGCGGCTCGGAATCCGCTCCCGCGACTGCCAGATCGATCACGAACGTGCAGCCTGCTTGTACCGGATCGTACCGCAAATCGCCATGGAACGAGCGCACGAACGCGCGCGAGAGGTAAAGCCCAAGGCCGGTGGAGTCTGCGCCTTTTTGGAAGGGCTGGAACAGCTTGTCGACGGACGCAATTCCCGGGCCCGTATCTGTCACCCGAATCGAAACGACGCCGTGGTTCACGGCTGCTGAGATCGAAATGCGTTTTTCTGTCGCATTTTCGAGGGCGCGCTCGCTGTTTTTGGCAAGGTTGAGCAGAACCTGCAGGAGGCTATGCGGATCGGCCCAGACCGTGGGCAAATCGGGCGGAATGTCCCAGGTAATTTGGATGCCGACATCGTGACAGAAAGGCTCGAGCACGATGCGCAGGTCATTAAGGCTTTCGAGAAGGTCGACCGGCGCGGCTTCCGTCCAGCCTTTGCTTTGCTTCAATTCGAGCGATGCAATTTTATGGAGAGTCTCTACCAGCGAACCGAGGGCTTCGAAGTCTTTGTTGTCGCGCAACCCGCCGCTGCGCGCCAGGTTTTCATAGATGATTCCGATGGCGCCGCACACATTTCGTACTTCGTGCGAGACGGCGCCTACCAGGATTCTGGAGCCGGCCATCAATTGCTGCAAACTGGTCTCTTCGCGATCGCGCATCTCTTCCGATGCGTCCACCACCAGGGCTGCGAGCCGTGGCCCGGCGGCGGTGTTGTAAGTCGAAAAGAAGACGTTGGCCAGGAACACGTCGCCATTGGCGCGTTCGCCGCGGCATTGCATTTCGGTGCGGAAAGCGCCCGGCTCACCGCCGCTGTTGTAGACGCGGCCGAGCGCCGGAATGAAACGCCGGACGTTGGTTCCGTGCAATTCGCCGGCTCCGGTGGCCAGCAGTTTTTGCGCGGCGGCGTTGGCCAGGATGATGGTGCCTCCTACGGTCATCGTAAAGACGGCCACGGGGCTGCTGTCGATGAGAAATTCGAGCTGTTCTTCGGCCTCTCGACGGGCCGCGACTTCACGCTCCACGCGTCGCAGGTTTTCCATTTCCCGTGCACGGCGGCTGGTGGCCTCGAAGGCATACATCCCCGCGCCTAACAAGGCGGTGAAGACGAGAATATCCTGCGGCAAAGCAGTGGTATAGCTGAAGACGAAAGGGTCGAAAATATCCGCCAGGATCGTGCACAGAAACGCGGAAGTAATGACAACGGTGCGGGGCAGAATTGCGCCGACGAGGAGCAGCGGGAAGATATACAGGAAACCGAATGCGATGGGCGCATCGACGCGCCAATCGACCACCGCAATGGCCGCGATTGATAAAGCTGCGCACGCCACGCGACCGGCCCCCGGTGCACGCAGGAAAGTGCTCATGGCGCTCCTATTTCTCATTGTAGGTATATTGAAACGGAGTTGAACAAGAATGCCAAAAGATAGGCTGACATCGCCTGAAAGATAGGCTTGGCCGAATAGAGGGTATTCTCCGATTTTTAGATAATGAAAGTTCACCTATTCCCGCAAAGTCAACTTGAAAATCGGACGTCTCAAACTTACTCTCCCCA
>DASZMG010000180.1:0-2904 GCA_035551975.1 Candidatus Acidiferrales bacterium
GCGGATGAAAAGGACGTGGACCTGGTGGCGCTAGACGACGCTCTCGCTTTGCTGGCGCGCAACGATCCGCAGCAGGGCCGCATTGTCGAGCTGCGTTACTTTGCGGGTCTGACGATTGAAGAAACTGCCGACGCGCTCGAAATTTCCCCGGCTACGGTAAAGCGCGATTGGGCGGTCGCCAAAGCGTTTCTGAAACGGGAAATGCTGCGACGATGAGCCAAAACGGTCCCGCACTCCGCGTATACAGACGAGGAGACAAAAATGGGCACCGCCCTGCTTTCTTTACAACAGACTTCGATCGATGCGCGCCTGGCCCGCTCCATTTGGTTCCGGGGAGCGCTCATTACCGTACATGCCGATTCCGACGATACCCACGGTAAGTTCGCGCTTTTGGAAGTGAGCGGATGTCCCGGCGGCGAGCCGCCGCTCCACATTCACGAAAACGAAGACGAGATGTTTTATGTCGTGGAGGGCCGGCTGCAGGCTGTTCGCGGCAGCGAGGAGATAACCCTCGATCCGGGCGATTCGGCATTTCTGCCGCGGCGCGTGCCGCATACCTTCAAAGTAATTTCGAGCTTCGCGCGCGCGATCGTTTACGTCACGCCCGGCGGATTCGAAGGCTATTTTCGGGATTTAGGCGAGCCGGCCGGCAAACTGGCGCTCCCGAATTACGTTCCGCTGTTGGATGTGCCCGAGATGCTGCGGGTAGGCAGCCGCTACGGGCTGACATTCCTGCCTTAGCTACTTTCCGGCGCAAAATGACCGATTTTGAATGAAGGGGGCTCTGGGGAGCAAGTTTCATTGATGTAACATAACGTTACGTGATTTGTTTTGGGGCTGTAAGTCTGTTCTTGAGGCTGGCGAGCGCGTTTCATGCTTTTGCCCCGCGCATGGCCATTAGGTTTCCCATGCTGATGAGGTTGTCAGCGATTATTCCCAAGCCAACCCAAAGTTGGATGCCCTCTGGGCCACGGTAACGAGAGCGATTCAACCCATGCCGTCGCTTCAGTACGCTGATTCGCCCCTCGCATCCAGTGCGCCAGCGTTGTCCACGCTTGAACCATCGTTGCTTCTGCTTCTGCCGACGTGCCTCGCTTCGAGTATTGCGGTTGGGCACCGACACCCGCTGGACGCCCTTCTCTTCCAGCTTCTTCTCATTGGCTGAGGAGTAGAAGCCCGCATCGGCGGCCACCATCACTGGCGTCCGTCCAAAACATTTTTCATGCTTTTCGACGGCTTCTACCAGCAGATCGGAATCATTGGGACGCTCGTCATAGATTTCGTAATCGGTGATGATCTGGTTCTCGGCTTCCTGGACCTTTACCAGCTTGCCAAACTCCGTCGGCTTACTCGCCTTGCCTTTGCGGATGATCTCGGTGTGTGCTTCGAAGACGCTGGCCAGCTTACCGGGGGCTTTAGTATTGCCCATCAAAATGCGGGCCTTTGTCTGCCGAATCACCTGTCCTACCCGCTCGATCATGGTTTGCATCTTTTCCGTCAGCGGCTGGGCCGCGACCTGTTTCCGGCGCGACAGGTTACTCACTTCGGCGCATACACGCCGCGCTTGATTCCTTACCTTTCGTGTCAGCGACAGCAACTGGCGATACAAGCCTTTCCGTTGCTCATCACCTTCCGGTCCCTTGCGCCGGCTACTCACCGCAATCGCCACCACTTTCTTTTTCACGCTGCGCATACGGTCGCGCACCCGCTCCGCCACGCCGCCCACTTTTTGGCTGACCTGCTTGATCAGCCGGGTCAGCACACGCGCTCCGTCGCCCAATAAACTGCTGTCGGTCGGATAGTGAATCGGGGTTTCCACTACCGTGGTATCCACACGCATCTTGCGGCCCCAGACCAGCTTGGCTTCCTGGGCCAGTTCCACGATCCGCTGATGTAGTTCTTGCACCACCTCGGGGCCGAGCACTTTGGCGATTTTGGCGAGCACCTTGGCGTCAGGCACCTTCTCGGTTCCCAGACGAGTAAAATCACGGTAAATCAAGTTCGCCCGCACTTCCCGCTCCAGCACCTCAAAACTCCAGTTGCGCGCGTGCTTCAGAATCAGCAGCCGCAATACCACCTCAGCCGGTGTCTGTTTACGACCCAGCGTCCGGCTATGTTTGCGCCGCTTTCCCTGCGCTTCGTAGATCGCGTCGAGCAATGCTTCATCGTCCAATAGTTGGTCCGCCGCTCTCATCCACGGTTCCCACAACTCGGCCACTTCCTCCGCCCAAAAACCACCCCACAAGCTCGGCTGCTGATGACGCAGTTGGATCATGCTTCATCGTGAAACCATTTTCGTCAAAAAACAATACCTGTTGGAAATGTTTTATAGTCCCCGCCGAATGATCACTCTGGCACCCATTCGCATCACCGAATCCAGCCTTTGCTAGCCTTCCAACGCTTACTTTTGCGCCGGAAAGTAGCTAGCGCTGCGATCAGCAACAGAAGGCGCGTTGTAGACAGCGGGCGATTCATATGAACCTTCACATCGCGCCGCGAAAGGAATGGACAACACCGGACCTGTTAGTGCCAAAGACGTGCCGTGCCGGAGTGGAGCACGATCCATGCAGCATACCCAAGGCCGTGAGCGCCGCGCCTGAATGTACGGCGCGCTCGGTTTGTCGAAGAAATGTTTCCAGCGAATTCCTGGATATGCGGCGCACAATCGGGTCAACAATCCAGCGAAGCGAAATCGGGATATCACGACTTAAGGCGATGGCCTCGAGTTCGATATATACGCCGCCGTCGCGCTCCTCGAAGCGGGTAATGCTAAAAAGCCGCCATATGAAACCTTCGCCTTTGCCTTCGGGTAGCGCGTGCTGGCCAGTTGTGCCATAGTGTTCTATTTCCTGGACACGCGTTGTTTCGCAGCTCGTGAACCAGCGGCGATCACTTACGCGAATA
>DASZMG010000181.1:0-15252 GCA_035551975.1 Candidatus Acidiferrales bacterium
TTTGTCTCGCTCTCAAAAAATCGTCGCAAGCTCTGCTTTGCGATATCTACGACAGGATCACGCCGCTCGGGCTCTTCAAAGCCGTCAATCTCCGGTTCATATTCGGGCTCATCCCATTTTGCGGCGACCATTTCGCACAGAGGGTCACCCAGCAGAGAGGCATATGTCAATCATGGCGTGGTTTATTGCGGAGTTGCTGATCGGAGGGAGGACTAGACTTCGACGAGGGTGGCGCTGAGCCGGAGCATGCCGCCCTTTACGGCGTTTTCCAGCGCGGCGACCACTTCAGGGTCGAAGCGCGAAATCGCCAGCGAGCGGATGCGCTCGAGCGCGAAATCCAAATCCATGGCGGATTGGTAGGGGCGGTTGGTGGTGATGGCGTCGAGCGTGTCGGCCACGGCGATGATGCGTGCCATCAGCGGAATCTGGTCTCCGGGCAAGCCGTAAGGATAGCCCTTGCCGTCCATGCGTTCGTGGTGAAGTTCGATGCCCGGCAGCACATGCTTCAACTGCGCCACGGGCCGCATGATATTGGCGCCCTTGATGGTGTGCTGCTTCATGATGTCGAATTCTTCGTCGGTGAGCTGACCGGGCTTTTTCAGCACTCGGTCATCAACACCGATCTTACCTACGTCGTGTAGGAGCGCCGCGATGCGCAATTGGTCCAGATCCTCGGCGCTCATGCCCAGGCCGTGGCCGATGATGGTGGAGTAGCGCGCCACGCGACCGGAATGGCCGCGAGTGTAAGGGTCCTTTTCGTCGATGGCCGCCGCGAGCATGCGGATGGAGCCCAGGAACAGCTCGTGATTCTGCTCCGCCGCAGCCTGCAACTGATCGACGTATTGCTCGATGTGGCCGGCCATCTGGTTGAAGGTTTCGGCGAGTTCGCCGATTTCGGCCGCGCCGCGCACATCCACGCGTTCATGAAATTCGGAGCGGCTCATGGCTCGCGTGGATTGCACCAATCCGTGTATGGGCCGCGTGATGCCTATAGCAAAGAGATATCCAAGTGCCAGCGCGACAAAAGTCACCACCACCACAAAGCTTAACGCCTGCGCGGTGAGCTCTTTCGTTCCTGCGTCTAATCGCGCGTTTGCAAGTCCGCGTTCAGCCACGATCGCCCATCCAAGCTCCGGAATCGTGCTGTAGGTGCCGATCATTTCCATACCGCGCTTTTGTCCTGGAACGGGCGCAGTGAAATGCATGGTTTCGGTGGCGCGCAAGTCCTGGGGCAGCTCTCCTACATGCTTCACCAGTGGGGAAGTGGAGGTCACGCTCTGCCCGGGCACGAATTCCTTCGACGACGGATACGCGACGATGTGTCCATGCACGTCGACGATGAAGACGGTGCGATCGCGCACGCTGGCGTCCTGAATGCGCTGCACCAGGCGGTCGATGGAAACAACCGCCGCGAACATTCCGGAAAATTGGCCGTCCGCCAGTAGCGGAACGGACATCACCAGCGCGGGGCGATTATCTTTCCCAAGCGCAAACGGTTCGCTCAGGAAATTGAATCCCTGAATATTCGCCGTGAATGCGCGCTTCAGAGCCACTTCCACGAAGGGGTCCTGATCCGCCTGAAAGCTTCCCGCGGACTGGCCCTTGGCTTCCTTGTTGACAGCCGTGGCGTAAAGAATGTTGGGATTGCCTTCCACAAAATCCTGCAGCAATCGCGCAACCTGCGGGCCGTGGGTCGGATCGTCGACGTCTGCGATCCAGCCTGTAAGCGCCAGCACTTGCCGCTGCGTCTGAAGCTGCTCGCGCAGGTTCTGCTCCACCAGCAGAGTTTCGCTGGCCAGCGACCGCGTGATTTCGCTCTGCTGCACGCGTTCGGTGTCCTGCAGCTTGTCCTCGCTCAGCCGCAGCACCTGCCGGTGGTAAAGCCAAAGCGGCAGGGTGCTTACGAGCAGGAGGGCTCCCAGCACGATCCAGAGGATGCGCATTTTGCGAGTGGATGGCAGCCGGGGAGGCGAAATAGACATAAGAATCCACTCAAATGCTATCGGACGGGTAAGTGCGGCACAACGGAACGAACGTACTGGAGTGGCGGATAAGCTACGGGCTGGAAGGAAACATCCCGGCAATTATTTCTAAAGTCGAGGCGGTTTGAGCGGCGGTTCGTTGCCGGCAACTAGCCGCTCGATGTTTGCGCGATGTTTAATCAGCACCAGCACCGCGATGAGCATGGTTCCGAGCGTGATGTAGCCAGGCGGCGCGTGGCGAGGGGCGTAGAGCAGATAGACAAACACCGGCATGGCTGCCGCAGCCACGATGGACCCGAGCGAAGAGAAGCGCCAGAACGCCACTACCAGAATCCATAGAATGACGGCGGCCAGCACGGCTTCGCGGCAGATGGGGAGAAACACTCCCAGGCTGGTAGCGATACCCTTTCCGCCTTGGAAGCCCAGCCAGACCGGGAACATGTGTCCGACCACTGCGGCAATCGCCGCAGCCATCATCCAGCGTGGAGCGTCACCTACTGGCGCCAGGCGGCTGGCGATGGAAACCGCCGCATAGCCTTTGGCGGCATCGAAGAGCAGCGTCAAAACACCAGCGACCATGCCCGCGTTTCGGGCGACATTGGCCGCGCCGATGTTGCCGCTACCTCGCTCGCGTATATCGTTTCCGCCACCGAAGCGCACGATCAGGTAGCCGAAGGGGATCGAGCCCAATAGATAGGCAATGCCGATAACGATGAGGGGCGAGTTCACGCAGAACCTTTCACGAACGAAAAACTCTGCAATATTTTATATTCGGCGCCCGAAGGCTTGGTCACGCTTTCGTAAAGGTGAAACTGGGTTTCCCGCGCCGAACCGAAGCTGGTAACTTCAAATTTCTTTGCTGTCGCAACCACCTTTTCGACTTGTGCGCGGCGCACTTTTTCCGGGTCGATTCGCGCCAGCGTGAGATGTGGCGTGTATGGCCGGGCTTCGCGCTCGATTCCCAAAGGTTCCAGCAGAGCCTCCATATCCCCGGCGAGCTTCGCCAGGTTGTCCGATCCGTGCACACCGCACCAGACCACGCGCGGGCGCCGCTCGTTCGGGAAAAATCCTATGCCGTGTAATTCCATTATTACCGGACGATCGGAGTGGATTTTTCCGAGAGCCTCCTGGATTTCATGCGCTTTGGCCTCATCGACGTGGCCGATAAATTTGAGTGTCACGTGAATGCCTTCCGGGCGCACCCAGCGAATATCAGGGCATTCATTTCGCAGCTCGGCGATGAGATCACGCAATTTATGGTGCGCCGCTTCGGGCAGGTCGAGAGCGACGAAAAGCCGCACCCGCTAGCTCCTGGCCGTCGGCGCGAGGAAATAGCGGCGAGCCATGTCCAGCGCTGCTTGCGAGGCAAACAAGCGAATGCGGTCGCGATCGCCAAGAAAGCGGAATTCTTTCTGGCGCGGCCCGTGTTCGTCGGCAATTCCGATGTAAACCAGTCCCACCGGCTTTTCGGGAGTGCCTCCGCCGGGACCCGCGATGCCCGTTACGCCGATACCGAGCCGCGCGCCGGTGACCCTGCGGATGCCATCTGCGAGCGCCAGCGCCACCTCGGGACTCACCGCGCCTTTTGCTTCGATGATTCCGGGCGGCACGTTCACCAGTTGCGATTTCAGTTCGTTGCTGTAGCAGACCACGCCGCCGAGAAAATACACGGAACTCCCCGCGACATTGGTGAGCCGCTCGGCGAGCAATCCGCCAGTGCAGCTTTCCGCGACGGCAATGGTTGCACGATTTTCGGTGAGGATTCGCGCCAGCACCTCCTCGAGCGACTCGCCGTGCATGGAATACAGACTTTCGCCCAGGGCGAGCGCCATGCGATCGACAATTTCGTCGAGCAGCTTTTCTGCTTTAGCTGGATCGTCCGACCAGACGCTGGGATGAAGCTGAATACCGGGAGGCGAGGCGAGAATCGTTGTCTCAATGTCGGGATAAAGCGCGTAGAGGGGCGAAACGCGCGTTTCAACTTCCGATTCGGGCAGTCCGGTGATGCGCAAATCGCGCGTGTAGAGGCGCAACCTGCCGCCGATGCGCGCCAGCCGCGGCTTCACCAGCGTCTCGAACAATCCGCGCAATTCGTTCGGCACGCCGGGAAGCAGAATCACCACGTGCCCGTTCGATTCAAGCCACAATCCAGGCGCGGTGCCACTCGGATTGGGCAGAACCGTGGCGCCTTCGGGAACCAGCGCCTGCCGCGCGTTGATTTCCGGCATTACGCGGCCTGGACGAAAGCGCTGAAAGCGCTCCTTGATGTGGCGCAGCACGGCCTCGTCGGTGTGCAGCTTACGGCCGAGCAATTCCGAGACAGTCTGGCGCGTGCGATCGTCGTCGGTGGGTCCCAGGCCGCCGGAGGAAACAATCACTTCCGCGCGCTCCATGGCATGCTGGAAAGAGGAGCGCATATCGTCTGGCGAATCGCCCACGACAACTTTGTGGACGACGCGAATGCCAAGTTCATTCAGCGCGGAGGTAAGAAAAAGGGAATTAGTGTCCAGGCGGTAAGGTGTGAGCAGTTCGGATCCGACTGCAATTATTTCCGCCCGCATCGAGGCTCTCTTTAGCCGTTCAGTGGAAGCCCCTCGACGTCCCAGTCAAGGGTGAAAAGAGCGTTGTTGGTGGTGATGATGGCGCGGTGCGAAGGCAAAAGCGCCAGCCCCACGATATTCGTGCCGCCGATGACCACTTCCGCTTCGGCCTGCGGAGTGAGCCGGACGATGCCGCGCTTGCCAGCAAGCGACCCGGCCACGTAGAGATTGCCGAAGCGGTCGAAAGCAAGTCCCTGCGGCCTGCCCAGGCCGCGAAAAAATACGCTCACTTCGCCCGCCGGCGAAATACGGTAGACGCGGTCGAAGCTCGATGTGGTGGGTCCGGTGACGAACAGCTCACCCGACGGGCTGAACGCCAGATGATATGCAGAGATGGATGGCTCCAGCGTGGCGAATACGAAAATTTCGCGTTCCGGGCTGATTTTGAAAATCGTGCCGCTGCGATCGCCGACGTAAAGGCTGCCGGCTTTGTCGAAGGCGATGCCCGTGGCGATGCCCATGCCTTCGATCCATTGCATGGCGCGGCCGTCGGGCGAGACGCGATGCACGGTTCCGTCGTTGCGGCAGGAGACAAAAAGGTAGCCGTTCTTGTCGAGCGCTAGCCCGGTTGGATTCATCAGCTCGGTGATAAAAGGCTTGATGGTGTGATTCGAGGTGATGCGGTAAAGCGAGACCGGAACTTTTTGCCCGCGCTGTCCGCTGAAGGTGACGTAGATATTTCCGTCCGGATCGACCGCGGGATTGCCAACCGGATGCAGGTTGTCCGCGATCTGCACGCCCAGCGCGACGGGAAACGGCGCGCTTTCCACGCTGCCCATGCGCACGCGCACCGCGCCGCCCGCCGCGCCTTCGGGAACCTTGGCGATCAGCAGATTGTCGGCGGCCAGGATCAGGCTGGCTTCGGCCGGGCCGAATTGCACCTGCGGGCGCGTGTGATTGCGCACCGAAAACCCATTGCCCCGGATGGAAAGCTCGCCCCCCGGCAACGCTGCAGCCGGCTTGACGCTTTCAATTCTTGGCGTTCCGTTCATCTTTGCGAGCAATCGAGTTTTTCCCGGGCCGCGACCAAACCGAACCAAAGCGCGCCCACACTAACACAGTACAATCTACATTCCCGCGGCGCGCGCTATCCACAAACCGATCGCGGCGTAAATCCCCGCGACCCAATCGTCCGCCATGATGCCCAAACCACCCGGCAAATTTTCGGCTTGCCGCGCGGGCGTGGGCTTCCAAATATCAAATACTCGAAAAAGTATAAAACCCAGCAGCAAATATTTCCAGTTAACGGGCGCGAGCGCCAGCAAATAAGTAAGAAACTGTCCCGAAACTTCGTCGATGACCACGCAGCCGGGATCCTTTTTCTGCAGGTATTTCGCGGCGCGGTCCGCGGCCCAGACGCCCACGATCGCCAACAGCAGCGCGATTGCAGCGGCGGCTACCGCGTTCCTTCCGACCACGTTTGCCCAAGCAGCCTTGTTCGCGGGAAGCGTGAGCGGCCAACGTGAGATCAGCAGCCGGTAGATGAGCAGGCCGGCGAGCGAGCCCCAGGTCCCCGGTGCCAGCGGAATGTATCCCAGGCCAAGTGAGGTGGCCAGGGCAAGCGCCGCGTGGGGCTTGCGGGGTGTCGACAGCCATTCGGCGGAGCGAGACGCGCCGCCTCGCGACGCCGCGTCAGTTTTTGTGCTCATCGGCATCTTGCCGCCGCGAGTAGGGCGGCTGCTGGTCTCGTAAGGCGTCGTCGAGCTCGGACTCATCAAAAACGGGCTCGCTGATTTTGTACTTCTCACTCGACCAGTTTCCCAGGTCGGTGAGTCGGCATCGCTCGCTACAGAACGGGAAATCGGGCGACGCTTGCGAATCGGTCGGCTTGCGGCAGATGGGGCAGCGCCAATTCATGAACTGAGAATACTCCAGAAGTTGCGCGCGAAGCGAATCGCTTACCGCGAAGCCCCGCTAACGTGAAGTTAAGATCGGAAACAGATTGCTCGAGGGGAGAGGCTCGCGGGCAGTTATGGGCGCGACCGCGCCGGGAGTGAATTCCACGGCGCGCCCGATCAAGTCGTAGTCCTTCACGCTGGTAACCTCGACCGTAGCCAACGTGCCGGGCGCGGGCAATTCCGCCGCATCGTTCACGCCCGCAAACTCGGTGATATACACCTTGCCATCGATATCGGGCGCCATGCCTTGCGTGCGCGCTTCCCAGATCAGATCGGTTTCCTTGGATGGGCCTTCGAGCATTACTTCCACGCGCTGATGCAGCTTTTTGCGCAGTTTGCCGCGTACGATGCGTTTTTGGATCAGCATCAATTCATCTTTGCGGCGCGAAATCGTCTCCGCGTTTACTTTGCCGCCCAGCGCGAAGCTCTTTGCGGCGTCTTCGTCCGAATATTCGAAGACGCCCATCCAGTCGAACTCCGCAGCTTTCACGAAATCGCACAGCTCCTGAAAATCTTGCTCGGATTCGCTGGGGAATCCGACGATGAATGAAGTGCGGATCGAAACGCCCGGGATGGTAGCGCGAACTTTTTCGAGCATTTTGAGAAACGCGCCGCCATTCGAGCCGCGCTTCATTTTTGCCAGCACATTGCGGCTGGCGTGTTGCAGTGGAACGTCGAGATATTTCGCCAGGCGCTTGTGCGCGGCAATGGTTTCAAGCAGGCGCGTCGTGATGCGGTTCGGGTAGCAATAGAGAAAGCGAATCCAGTGCAGGTCTTCGACCCGCGCCAGCCGCTCCAGTAGCAGCGGCAAGCCATCCTTGAGGCCCAGATCTTCGCCGTAGTAGGTGGTGTCCTGGCCGATCAGCGAAATCTCGCGCACACCCGCGGCAGCCAGATTTTCCGCTTCACGCACCACTGACTCGAAGCGCCTACTACGGAACTTACCGCGCAACTGCGGGATCACGCAAAAAGTGCAGGGATGATCGCAGCCTTCGTTGATCTTGATATACGCCGTGTGGCGCGGCGTGGAAACGATGCGCGGCGACAGGTCGTGATACAGATAGGTGGGCGCTTCGCTAGCGGCATTTGTCGCGGCGGTAACGTCGCCTTCGCATGCGGCCAGAATGCTTTCCACTTCACCTGTGCCGATCACCGCGTCCACGTCAGGAATCTGCTCGCGAATGTCGTTGCGATAGCGCTCGACCATGCAACCGGCAACGATCAACTTTTGCGCGCGGCCGAATTTTTTGTACTCGGCCATTTCCAGGATCGAATTCACCGATTCCTGTTGCGCCGGCGCGATGAAGCTGCAGGTGTTCACCACGATAACGTCGGCATCGCCCGCTCGCGGCGTGATTTCGTATCCCGCGCGCGCAAGAATGCCCATCATCACCTCGCTATCGACGAGGTTCTTCGGGCATCCCAAGCTTACGAATCCGACCTTCGGCATCTCAGTGGCGTCCTGTGGCTAATTGCGAACCACTCATTCTAGCATGCCATGCTGTTTGCCCCGGGACTTCGGCGTGGAATCGCTCTCCCGTTACGCTTGACGTAACGGATAACGACGGCTAGAATCACATTGTGATCCTCAGCTACCGCGATAAGCGCACGCGGAACTTCGCTGCGGGTAAAAGAGTCAAAGCGTTCTTCGAAATGGAACGTCCCCCACGGCTCGAGTTGGATCGTCTTGAAGCGGCTATCTCTTTGATTGATGGACCTAGCTGCCTTGCCGGGCAATCGTTTCGAGGCACTCGCTGGCAACAGGAAAGGGCAATACAGCATTCGGATTAACGATCGACGGAGAGTTTGCTTCGAATGGCCGAATGGCGCGTCCGGGCCTTCGAATGTAGAAATAACGGATTATCATTAGGAGATTTTTATGGCCGTCGTAGCAATTCATCCTGGAGAACATCTCGCCGAGGAGCTTTCGGAGCTGAAAATGAGTGCGGCGGAACTGGCCCGGCGGATCGCCGTACCTACGAATCGCGTGACTGCTATTTTAAATGGACAGCGCGCCATAACGGGCGACACCGCATTGCGCCTGGCTCATTTCTTCGGCACGAGCGCGGAATTCTGGCTCAACCTGCAGAGCCTATACGAGCTTCGCATTGCGGAAAGAAAAGCCGGGAAAACCATTCGAAAACTTCCACGGCTGGGATTGTCTCGGATGCCGGGCCGGACTTCGCGGTCTTCCGCTGCTAGGCGCTGATGGCCGCGGTAGCGGAGAGCACCGGGAATTTCGACACGGAGCTCTTCGACTGCGCTGATCCGCCTTTGCTCCGCGCAGCTAGCGCTGGGAGGCAGCTGGTTCGCATCTCGTTGGTGATGGCCAGGGCCCGCTTATATTTTGCTTCGCTGATCTCGTGCAATTTGGGCAATAGCTGGCACTTCGGCCCGTGGTCGAGCACGCCCTCTGCGATGGAGATCAACTCTTCCCAGTCGTGCCACTCGCCGATGGCATCTTTAACGTCGCCGAGCTTTCTTACGAATCGCTGCTGATCTGATTCGGCCGAGAGTTGCAGGATGTAGCGGAGCTCCTTCACTTTCAGACGATAGGGATGCAGATTTTTCTTGTCCAGATGCGCCGGAGATTTCAGTTCATTTGCGGAGTGTAAGGCGCGCGTCATGATTTCCTCGCTGGCGTTGGGGTTCTCGTCCGCTTTCGACTTGCTGGCTTTTCCCAGCAGCTTTTCGGCTTTCGACAAGGTGCGTTTCAGCCGCCGTCGTAATTGCGCGCCGCTATCCCGAGCGAACGCGCGAAGCTTCTTTACCTGCTTTCCACGCGAAGCTCCCAGATTTTCGATCAGTTGCACCAGGCAGTCCTGTTCGCCTGGAACCTGAATGCCCAGGGCATATCCGGTCAAAACATCCACATCGCGGATCTTCCCGGCCCGCTTGCGGATGCTTGCGATGTCTTTGAGTACGCGGCGCTCTTTCGCTTTGGAGCTCAGGCCCAGGGCGCCGAGGTCCGCTTCAAACCGCCGGCAACTGGTGCGCAGGTCGTGAATCTGCTCGATGTTCGGACGCTTCGGCGACTTCTTCAGGAATTTCCGGATCTTCCGGGCGGGTTTTTCGATGCGCTTGGTGTCAATGGCCATGCCTTAATCTCCATCTAGAAGGAGATTCCAAAAATACCTTCGGTGCAATACAGATAAGAATGTAAGCGAAGGAGTCGAAACGACGCTGCAGCAACCTAGTGGGAGTTGCTACCGGCAAGTTCGCGCACGATGTCGCCGACAAATCCCTTGGCATCGCCGAAGAGCATCAGCGTTTTGTCGAAATAGTAGAGGGGATTGTCTATACCGGCGAAGCCTGGATTCATGCTGCGCTTGATGACCATGACCGTGCGGGCCTTGTCGACATCGAGAATGGGCATGCCGTAGATCGGACTCGAAGTATCCGAGCGCGCCGCCGGATTGGTCACGTCATTCGCGCCGATGATCAGCGCCACATCCGTCTGCGGCAGATCGGAATTCATGTCGTCCATTTCAATCAGCCGGTCGTAGGGAATGTCCGCTTCCGCCAGCAGCACGTTCATGTGGCCGGGCATGCGTCCCGCAACGGGATGGATGCCGAAGCGCACGTCCACTCCGCGCTTGGTGAGCGCATCGTAAAGTTCGCGCACTTTGTGCTGCGCCTGCGCCACGGCCATTCCGTAGCCCGGAACGATGGCAACTTTGCTCGCTGCGGCCAGAATCCCAGCGGCTTCTTCGGCGCTGGCGCTGCGCACTGTTCGCGCTTCTTCTGTGCCTTTCGCGGCCGTTTGGACCTGGCCGAACGCGCCGAACATTACGTTGGTGAACGAACGGTTCATGGCCTTACACATGATTACTGAGAGAATGAAGCCGGAAGATCCGTCGAGCGCGCCCGCGACGACGAGCACTTTGCTGTTCAGCACGAAACCAAGCAAGGCAGCGGAAAAGCCAGCGTAGGAGTTCAACAGCGAAATCACCGTGGGCATGTCTGCGCCGCCGATGGGCGTCACCAGCAAAATTCCGAACAGCAGCGAGACCACAACCATGATGGGGAAGAGCACCGTATTCGCCGGATTGATCACCAGCGCGATGGCTAGCAGCAGCGCTGCGCCCAGCACGGACAAGCTGACGATATTCTGTCCTTTATAGACGATCGGCCGCTGCGGAAGAATTTCCTGCAGCTTTCCGGCGGCGATCACGCTGCCGGTGAAGGTGAGCGAGCCTATGATCACTTCGAGGCCGATTTCGCCCATGCCGAATCGCGTCACGTGCGGCACGCCCACGTAATATTCGGCGATACCGATCATGGAAGCGGAAAGCGCGCCGAAGGCGTGGCTCAGTGCGGTTCGCTGCGGCACCGCGGTCATCTGCACCATGCCGAGCGGAATGCCGATGGCCGCGCCGATGATCAGCGTAATGACGATCCACTTGTACTGTGTGAGTTCAGGATTCGCGAGCGTGGCGCCGACCGCCAGCGCCGCGGCAATTTCCCCCACCAGCACGCCGCGCCTGGCGCTCGCCGGTGAGCTGAGCCACTTGATCGACAGAATAAAGAAAACGGTGGCGACGATGTACGCGCTGTCGATGAGTTGCTGCGTGGCGATCGGGTTCATGATTTTTTCGGCTGTTTGCCGGTCTTGAACATGCGCAGCATGCGGTCGGTAATCAGGAAACCGCCCACCATGTTGCTGAAGGAGGCGGCGATGGCGATGAGGCCCAGGATGGTCGAGAGCTTCGTTTCGTGCTGGCCTGCGATGATGATGGCCGCGATGACCACGATGGCGTCCAGTGCGTTGGTCAGCGACATCAGCGGCGTGTGCAGCAGCGGTGAAACGCGCTTGATGAGTTCAAAGCCGACGAACCCCGCCAGGATGAAAACGTAAAGATTCGAGAGAAAGTCCGACGGCACAGTTTCCTCCTAGGATTGAGCGACCAACGCCGGTAACTGGAAAAATTCGCGCACGCGCGGTTGCAGCACTTCGCCGCCGCGGGTGAGCGTCGTTTCGCGGATGATGTCGTCCTGCATGTTCAAGTCGAGCTGCCCTTTTTTCACCAGAAGCTGCAGGAATGTGGTCAGGTTCCGCGCGTACATCTGGCTGGCGTGGTAGGGCACGGTGCTGGCCAGGTTTATCCAGCCAATGATGTTCACACCGTTCACGTTGATTTTTTCTTCCGAACGGGTCAGCTGGCAATTCCCGCCGCGCTCGGCGGCCAGATCGACAACCACGGAACCGGGTTGCATGCCTTGCACCATTTGCGCGGTAACCAGCACCGGCGATTTTCTGCCCGGTACCACTGCCGCGGTGATCACCACGTCGCTTTCAGCAATCACGCGGCCCAGCAGTTCGCGCTGCCGCGCGTAAAAAGCTTCGTCCTGCGCGGTAGCGTAGCCTCGGGCATCCTGCGCGTCCTTCGCTTCGATCGGCAGCTCGACGAAGCGCCCGCCGAGGCTTTGCACCTGTTCTTTCACGGCAGGGCGCACATCGTAAGCGGAAACTACCGAGCCGAGCCTCTTGGCGGTGGCGATGGCCTGCAGTCCGGCGACGCCGCAGCCAATGATCAACACGCGGGCCGGAGTGATGGTGCCTGCGGCGGTGGTCATCATGGGAAAAAGCTTAGGAAGCGTGTCAGCGCCGATGATCACGGCTTTGTAGCCGCAAACGGTGGCCATCGAAGAAAGCGCGTCCATGGACTGGGCGCGCGTGGTGCGCGGCATCAGCTCCACCGAAAATGAGGAAACGCCGGCGGAGGCGATTTCCTGCACGATTTCCTTTGATCCGAACGGGCGAAGGAAACCAATCAGAAGCTGATTCCGCCGCATCAGCGGGATGTCTGCTTTACCCGTGCGGTCGTTTGAGCCATAGCAAAGAACCTGCGTGATGATGTCTGCTTGCGCGAACACTGCGGTACGGTCGGGGGCAATCTTCGCCCCCTTTTCCGCGTAAGCGGCGTCGGGATATCCCGCTTCGGCGCCCGCGCCTTTTTCGATGAGCACTTCGATTCCGGATTTTGCCAGGGTGGGGACTACTAGCGGTACTAACGCCACGCGCCGCTCTCCGGGGAAACTCTCTTTGGGAACGCCAACGATCACGAGCCTTCTCCCGTCGTTTCGATTTGGTTGTATCTTCGCCGCGCTGCCCTATTAGTCTGCCGGGCGCAGTGCCAGCGAAGATGAATCTAGTGGCCCGAAGCGGAGGAATTCGCCGCGGCTTTGTGTTTCGCGCTCGGCGATGGGCGTTTTGCGGGAAACGCTAGGAAGCAAAAGTATTATTGCGCCGCAATGAAACGGTGCCCAGATCTCCAACCCTCCACTCAAAGTCCCACATTCTATATAGAAGTGGGCTCATGTCCACTGATTGTTTCGGCGCAACTCGATTTGGTTTGTCCCGGGTCAGAGGGGGTCAGTGGGATTAGTGGCCGCGATGCCAGCGGCCACGCCTCCAGCCAGCGCGGAAAGTCCTTCCCTGGCCGTGGACGGCGGGGCGTTCCTCGACCGTGATATCCAAGTTGATCGGGGCGCCGCCGCGAACGAACGACGCTTTCACCGATTTCCCGATCTGTTCGCCACTGAGATGCGCCGCCAGTCCTTCGGTGTCTGTAAGAGGTTTGCCATCGAGCGCGACGAGAATGTCGCCAATGAGCACTCCTGCTTTTTCCGCTGGGCCGCTCGTCTCGACACTCAAGATCATCAAGCCTGTTTCGTTCGCGAGCTTCAGAGACTCGCGCAATTTCTCAGGGATCGTGACAGGTTGCATGCCCAGGCCGAGATAGCCTCGGCCAATGTGGCCGCGTTTCTCGAGTTCACCCGCGACGCGCTCCACGGTACTGGCGGGAATCACTGTTGCGGCGAAACGCGAAAGCGCCGGCGTGTTGATCCCTAGCACGCGTCCCTCAGAATCCACCAGCGGGCCGCCGGAAAGATTTGGGTGCAGGTTACGATCCAGCCGCAGAGTCAGATCGATTGTGCCGCCAGTCCAGGCGCGCCATGCCGGACCAGCGACCGAAACCATGGCCAGGCTCACGCGTGGCGTTCCTTCCGCGGTGCGTCCCGCGGCCAGGACCAGGTTGCCGGGTTTCAGTTCGGCTGCATTGCTGCGTTCGGCGACCGGCAGTTTCTGTGGCTCAATCTTTAATATCGCAAGATCCGTGCTGGCATCGCGCCCGGCCAGCACTGCGGCAAGATTTGCGCCGCCGGGCAGAGTCACCGTAATTTCTTCGTCACGCTCGAGCGCATGATTCACCGTGACGACGATTCCTTCGCGCCAGTGCACTCCGCTTGAGGGAATGCGCCGGCGTCCATGAACCGCCACTACCGCTTGCCCCGCTTTTTCAATTGCGCTTGCCGCTTCATTCGAAAGCGCCTGCCAAATTTTTGTACTCGATTCCTGTGCCATGTTGTTCTCCCAGATTTTCGCGACGGTGCAATTTCTGCCGCACCGACGCTGAACGCAGATTAGCGAACGAAAAACACGCGCACATCGCCCGTTTGGCTAGGGGTACAAGAATTGCGATTGCAGGGGCAAATCGCGAGTAATTTCCTTCGACGCGTGCCGGAACAACCTGTTCAAACGGTCTATTCGGCTAGTACGTCTCTACCATTTCGCGACGCAGGTCCGGCCGCTACATTGAATTCATGATGCTTGGATCAAATGAAGCCCAAAGCCGTACGAAGGTTGTTTCGGCTGAGTTCAAATTGCACTGGTCGGAATGGCTTCTGATTTCTTTCGCCTTTCTGGTGCTTGGTTCGATGATCCTGCACACGGTTGTCTACTCCGGCTTGTAGTGCGGTACCTCATGGAAAGGAAATGAAGCATGGCCCTATCTATTTTTAGCTTTGAGAAGCGCCGGGTGCGAAACTCCGGCTCGGGAAAGATTTCGCGAAGCGAACAATCGAGCGTAACGGTGCTCGACGCGCCGGAAGAGGAGCACTCGTCGAGCACGATGTTGCTCGATCTCGAGCACCTTACGCCCGAAGTCATGGACGCATTTTTCCCATCAGAGAGCACGCTGCCGACGCCGGCTCCCCGGAACCCGGCGAAGCGCCGCGGCGCGTTTTCTCGGTAGCGACGGGTCAATTACCACGGGGCTGCCGCGCGGGCGGCACTCGGTCCGCGTCATGTGCCACGCGGGGCGTCATCTCCCACGGGTACGCCAGGCGGGAACGAAGCGCGGCACCTGCCGCGCGTAATTTTCGAATTCCGCGCCGAATCGCGCGCGCATTTCCCGCTCTTCCATCGTGATTGCCGCGAGCATCAGCAGGGTCCACGCGCCCGCCACGGCCCATAGCACCGGACGTGCTGCAATCAAGCAAGCGCCCACAATCGCCAGAAACGATCCCAAATAGCGCGGATGACGAATATTTGCGTAGATTCCGTGGCGAGCGATGGAACCTCCACCGCTCAGTTCCGTTTTGCCGATTAGCCGCGCCGTTCCCAAATCCCGCGTCAGTTTTGCGAAAAGCCAGATTTCGAAACTGATCACCGCAAGGCCGAGCACGATTCGCCATACTGCTGGCCGACTTGCGGCGAACAGCTCGTGCCGGAACACAATGATGCACGCCGTCACCGGCGGCCACGAGAGCAACAATCCCGCAATTAGTCCCAGCTTCTGTCGGTGCCGCCAAAATCCTGACAGCGGATGCACCACGAACCAGTAGAGAGGAATCGGCAATTGCAGGAAGAGCACGATGGCCGCGAGCCACGCGAAGAAAGTCACCCGTGCATGGTATACCTATCACATTTCGCCGCCGGCTTCGATCTTCACTCCGCGGAAGCCGCACTGAAACCACCGACAGCGC
>DASZMG010000182.1:0-19338 GCA_035551975.1 Candidatus Acidiferrales bacterium
ACCATCAACACCATGGTGGACCAGCTCAACGCCTTCGCTGGAGAAGTCACCCGCGTCGCCCGTGAAGTTGGTACCGAAGGAAAACTCGGAGGCCAGGCGCAGGTGCCTGGTGTCGCCGGAACCTGGAAAGACCTCACCGACAACGTCAACTCCATGGCCAGCAACCTCACTGGTCAGGTGCGTAACATCGCCGAAGTCGCCACTGCCGTGGCCCGCGGCGACCTGTCCCGCAAGATCACCGTCGACGTGAAGGGTGAAATTCTCGAGCTCAAAGACACCATTAACACCATGGTGGACCAGCTCCGCGCCTTCGCTTCCGAAGTTACTCGCGTGGCTCGTGAAGTCGGTACCGACGGTCGCTTGGGCGGTCAGGCGCAGGTGCCCGGCGTCGGCGGGACGTGGAAAGACTTGACCGACTCGGTCAACTCCATGGCCGGCAACCTCACTGGTCAAGTCCGAAACATCGCCGAAGTCGCCACCGCGATTGCAAGCGGCAACCTCTCCAAGAAAATCACCGTGAACGTCAGCGGCGAAATCCTGCTGCTCAAAGAAACCATCAACACCATGGTGGACCAGCTCAACGCCTTCGCTGGCGAAGTCACCCGCGTCGCCCGCGAGGTCGGTTCCGAAGGCCGCTTGGGCGGCCAGGCGCAGGTGCCCGGCGTTGCCGGTACCTGGAAAGACTTGACCGACTCGGTCAACTCCATGGCCGGCAACCTCACCGCTCAGGTTCGTAACATCGCCGAGGTCACCACCGCCGTGGCCCGCGGCGATCTCTCCCGTAAAATCACCGTCGACGTGAAGGGCGAAATTCTCGAGTTGAAGAACACCATCAACACCATGGTGGACCAGCTCAACGCGTTCGCCGGAGAAGTCACCCGCGTCGCTCGCGAAGTCGGTACCGAAGGAAAGTTGGGAGGTCAGGCGCAGGTGCCCGGCGTCGGCGGCACGTGGAAAGACTTGACCGACAACGTCAACTTCATGGCCTCGAACCTCACGGGT
The DNA here is from genome assembly GCA_035551975.1 of Candidatus Acidiferrales bacterium. Lineage (GTDB taxonomy): Bacteria > Acidobacteriota > Terriglobia > Acidiferrales > UBA7541 > Palsa-295. Next base: position 1,003 of record DASZMG010000182.1, read on the forward strand.
CAGGTTCGTAACATCGCAGAAGTCGCCACCGCTATCGCCAGCGGCGACCTCTCCCGCAAAATCACCGTGGACGTCCGCGGCGAAATTCTGCAGCTAAAAGAAACGCTGAATACCATGGTGGAGCAGTTGCGCTCCTTCGCCGCCGAAGTCACGCGCGTGGCTCGCGAAGTCGGTTCCGAAGGCCGGCTCGGCGGTCAGGCCAACGTTCCCGGTGTCGCCGGAACCTGGAAAGATTTGACCGACTCGGTGAACGCCATGGCCGGCAACCTCACTGGCCAGGTCCGTAACATCGCCGAAGTCACCACCGCCGTCGCCCGCGGGGACCTCTCCCGCAAAATCACCGTGGACGTGAAGGGCGAAATTCTCGAGTTGAAAAACACCATCAACACCATGGTGGATCAGCTCAACGCCTTCGCCGCCGAAGTTACCCGCGTGGCGCGCGAAGTCGGTACCGACGGAAAATTGGGGGGCCAGGCACAGGTGCCTGGGGTCGCCGGTACTTGGAAAGACCTCACGGACAACGTCAACGTCATGGCCGCGAACCTCACCGAGCAGGTACGCGGTATCGTGAAAGTCGTCACCGCCGTCGCCAACGGTGACTTGACCCAGAAACTCACCGTGAACGCCAAGGGCGAAGTGGCCGCGCTCGCTGACACCATCAACAACATGACTGACACACTCGCCACCTTCGCCGATCAGGTGACCACCGTCGCCCGCGAAGTCGGCGTGGAAGGCCGCCTCGGTGGACAAGCCAACGTGCCCGGCGCCGCCGGAACCTGGAAGGACCTCACCGGTAACGTCAACCTGCTTGCGGATAACCTCACGAACCAGGTGCGCGCCATCGCCGAAGTCGCCACCGCCGTGACCAAGGGCGACTTGACTCGCTCGATTCAGGTGGAAGCTTCGGGCGAAGTGGCCGAGCTGAAAGACAACATCAACACCATGATCGACAACCTGCGCCTCACCACCGACCGCAACAACGAGCAGGACTGGCTGAAGACCAACCTCGCTCGCGTCACCGGCATGTTGCAGGGGCAGCGCGATCTGACTACCGTCGGCCGCATGTTGCTGTCTGAGTTGGCTCCGCTCGTCAACGCGCAACAGGGCGTTATCTACCAGATGGAGTCGGACGAATCTTCGGACATGGCTTTGCTTTCCGCTTTCGCCGACGATCACCGCGACGGTCACGCGGAACACTTAAAAGTGGGCGACGGCCTGGTGGGACAATGTGCCGCGGAAAAGCGCCGCGTGCTCATCACCGAGCTGCCCGCGCACACCGTGCCCATCCGCTCGGGTTTGTTTCAATCCGTGCCGAGCAATGTCATCGTGCTGCCCGTGCTTTTCGAAGATCGCGTCAAAGCGGTCATCGAGCTTGCCTCGCTGAGCAACTTCACCGCTTCACACTTGGCCTTCCTCGAGCAGCTCACCGCCAGCATCGGCATCGTGCTCAACTCGATTGAAGCCACCATGCAGACCGAAGCGCTGCTCAAACAGTCGCAGCAATTGGCTGCCGAGCTTCAGGCGCAGCAAAAGGAATTGCAGCAGACCAACGAGCAGCTCGCGCAGAAAGCCCAGCAACTCGCCGAGCAGAACGTCGAAGTCGAGCGCAAGAACGAGGAAATCGAGCAGGCTCGTCGCGCTCTCGAAGAAAAAGCCAAGGAGCTCGCGCTTACTTCCAAGTACAAATCGGAATTCCTGGCGAACATGTCGCACGAGCTGCGTACGCCACTCAACAGCATTCTGGTGCTCAGTGGTCAGCTCACCGATAACGCCGACGGCAACCTCACTTCAAAGCAGGTCGAATTCTCCCGCACCATCCAGGGCGCTGGCACCGACTTGCTGAACCTGATCAGCGACATTCTCGACCTTTCCAAAATCGAATCTGGTACGGTCTCGGTCGAAGCCGAAGACGTGGTCTTCTCCAACCTGCTGGAAATGGTTGCCCGTCCGTTCCGCCACGAAGCGGAAAACCGGCGCCTCACGTTCGACGTTCAGCCGCATCCAACGCTGTCGCGAAGCCTGGTCACCGACACCAAGCGCTTGCAACAGGTTCTCAAGAACCTGCTCTCGAACGCGTTCAAGTTCACCGAACAAGGCACCGTCCGGCTCTCGGTCTTCAGCGCCGAATCCGGATGGAGCGAGGGGCATCCGATTTTGAGCGGCGCCGCCTCCGTGGTGGCCTTCGAGGTCGCCGACACCGGAATCGGTATCCCCTTCGAGAAACAGCGCATCATCTTCGAGGCCTTCCAGCAGGCGGACGCGGGCACCAGCCGCAAATACGGCGGCACGGGTCTCGGTCTCGCCATTAGCCGCGAGTTGGCTAACCTGCTCGGAGGCGAAATTCAGTTGCGAAGTACTCCCGGCAAGGGCAGCACTTTCACGTTGTACTTGCCGCAAACCTATGTTGGACCCACGGCCATCGCCGAGCGCACGGCGTCCTACCCAGCGTCTCCTCTGCAGTTGGCTGCAGCGAGCGCGGTGGTGGAGCGCGCGGTGGAGAAGGTTTCTGACGATCGCGAGAGCCTGGAATCGGGAGATCGCGTTCTGCTCGTGGTAGAAGATGATCCGCATTATGCGCGCGTCGTCCGCGACCTCGCCCGCGACACCGGATTCAAAGTCCTGATGGCCCACCGCGGCACCGAGGCTCTCTCGCTCGCCCGCGAATTTCACCCCACGGCCATTTCGCTCGATGTTTTCCTGCCGGACATGCTGGGCTGGACCGTGCTGAATCACCTCAAGCAGGATCCCACCACCCGCCACATTCCCGTGCAGATGTTGACGCTCGACGAAGACCGTCGCCACGGCTTGGCGCGCGGCGCTTTCTCGTTCGTCACCAAGCCCACATCAAGCGACGACCTGGAAAAAGCCCTCGGGCGCATCAAATCCTACGCCAGTTCCAATCGCAGGCGTCTGCTGGTTGTCGAAGACAATCCCGCCGAGCAGATGAGCATTCGCGAGCTGCTCGGACACGACGACATCGACGTCTTCGTGCTCAGCAGCGGCGCGGAAGCTCTGGAAGCCATGAAGAATGAGAACTATGATTGCCTGGTACTCGACCTTCGTCTTCCGGACATGTCCGGCTTCGACGTGCTTGAGCAGATCCGTGACACACCCGATCTCGGCGATCTGCCCGTGGTCGTTTTCACTGGCAAGGAGCTTTCACCCGAGGAAGATGCCCGCCTGCACACGCTGGCACGCAGCGTAGTCGTCAAAGGAGTGGAATCACCGGAGCGCCTGCTCGATGAAACTGCCCTATTCCTGCATCGCGTTGTCGCTGAGCTGCCCGCGGAAAAGCAGCGCATGCTCGACCGCTTGCATCGCTCCGACGACGCTCTCGTCGGCAAGAAAGTTCTGGTGGTCGATGACGACGTCCGCAACATTTTTGCCTTGAGCAGCGTGCTCGAACGCCGCGGCATGAGCGTGCTTACCGCCAACACCGGGCGCGAAGCCATCGCCATGCTCGAATCCACGCCGGACATGGCCATCGTTTTGATGGACATCATGATGCCGGAAATGGACGGCTACGAAACCATGCAGGTCATCCGCCAGAATCCAGCGCTGCGCCGCCTGCCCATCATCGCTTTGACTGCGAAAGCCATGAAGGGCGACCGCGAGAAATGCCTCGAAGCAGGCGCGTCGGAATATCTGGCCAAGCCGGTGAACACGGAACAGTTGCTGTCCGCGTTGCGCATGTGGCTGCATCGATAGCAACGAACGCGGCCTGAAAACATTACACTCAGGCCGAGGGGAATTTTGAAATGCACGACAAAATCAACATCCTGATGGTCGACGATCAACCCGGCAAGCTGCTCACCTACGAAGCCATCCTCGGTGAGCTGGGTGAAAACCTGATCAAGGCGAACTCGGGCCGCGAGGCTCTCGAGCAGCTTCTAAAAAACGACATCGCCGTCGTCCTCATGGACGTCAGCATGCCGGAACTCGACGGTTTCGAACTCGCCGACATGATCCGCCAGCATCCTCGCTTTCAGGAAACTGCCATCATCTTCATCTCCGCCGTGCACTTGACGGACGTCGACCGCGTCAAGGCCTACGAGCGCGGCGCGGTGGACTACATTTCCGTTCCCGTGATTCCCGAAGTGCTGCGCGCGAAAGTGAGCGTTTTCGCCGAGCTTCACCGCCGTGCCAAGCAACTCGAAGTGCTCAACGGTGAGCTGCGCCGCCTTTCCACCAGCCTCATTTCCACGCAGGACGACGAGCGCCGCCGCATCGCCCGCGAATTGCATGACGGCCTCGGCCAGGACTTGATCGCCGCGAAGATCGTCCTCGAAGTGGCCCAGACGCACGAGCAGCCCTCTCACAAGCGCACGCAGGCGGTTGTCGAAGCTAGCTCACTCATCGATCAGGCCATCCAGCAGGTGCGCAGCATCTCTCACCTGCTGCATCCGCCCATGCTCGATGAAGTCGGCCTGCATTCCGCGCTGCACTGGTATCTCGACGGGCTCACCAAACGCAGCGGCATTGAAATGCATATCGAAGTTCAGCCGAACGACTTTCCGCGCCTTGCGCCCGAGCTTGAAACCACCGTATTTCGCATTGTCCAGGAAGCCCTCACCAATGTTTTTCGCCATTCCGGCGCGCGCAAAGGCTGGGTCACCCTCGCGAAATTGGAGAATGACGTGATCCTTAAAGTCCGCGACGACGGCCGCGGCGTTTCCGAGCATACAGTCGAGTTCCGGCCAGACAGCATCGGCATCGGCATCAATGGCATGCGCCAGCGCGTCAAGGAATTTGGCGGTGTGCTGCGCCTGCAGAACGCCAATCCCGGCACATTACTCGAAGTAGTCATCCCCGACCGCTCCATGGCCTCCATTGCCTGACGCCGCAGTTTTCTACTCGGCACAACTCAAGTTCCCTGTCCTCCCGAGCGGAGCGGTTTTAGCGCCCCGGTTAGGGGCGCGGTAGCGACTGTTGCGGCCCGGTTAGGGCCGCAATAGCGAAGTCGAGGCATCTGCATTTTCCTTTGCGCCGTCATTCTGAGAGGCTGTGACTTTTTTGATTTTGCGCGAAAATCGATACTGAAAAGAATCGAGTTGCGCGACAAAATTCGCGTTTCTCGGAATAACGTCACACTCTCTGAGCGCAGCGAAGAATCTCTCTTAGGCAGTATCCTCGTCTTTTCAGTCATGCCTGCAGTTCCGGCACGCTTCCTTCGGGCTGAATTTCGAACGTATTCAGCGTCATCGAAATCAGCGTGTAATACCCCAGGATTCCCACCAGCTCCACCACTCCGCGCTGCCCAAATTTCTCCACCGCCCTTTTATAAAGCTCGTCCTCCACGGCATGCTCCTGCAGGAGCGCCACGCTGAAGTCGTAAATCACCGGCTCGTCCGCATTCTTGAATCGCGGCACGCGCCGCTGGGCGATGTCGTCGATAATCTCCGGATCCAGACCCGCTTTCAGCGCTTCCGCTTTGTGCGCGGTCCATTCAAATTGCGCCGTCCAATAACGCGCCACAGTAAGAATCGCCATCTCCGAAAGCCGCGGCGGCAAAGAAGTTTCATAGCGCACGAACTCGCCAAGTTTCTGCGCGCGATCGGCCAGCACCGGACTCTCCAGCCACGCCACCAGCGGCGCGGGCACGCGCCCGCGCCTGCCAGCCACCGTCTCGTTGTACACTCCCCGCTGTTCTTCGCTCATTTCTTCCGGTTTACGAATTTTCACTCTGGCCATTTTGTCTCCTCTTCGCCTCGCAAAGCGTTCGAGAATAGCAGGCGGGCGCCGCGTTCCAGTGTAAATTACAAGAGCCGCCCCACCGCTGTCGCTTTGCATGCGTGACCGACAAATCGTCTCCGCTCGCATTTAGAACTGCCCGCATCATGCTTGGCGCGAACGCCATTAAGCTATAGTGTCTTTTGAAGTTTATAATTGGACCCAAAAGCCGTGATGCCGCATCTGATCTCGGTATAAATGGAACCAGAAGCAACAGTCGCAAGAATGGAACCGGAAGAAAAACTCGTGGACCTCGACCAGCCCGAATGGCTCGCGCAAATCGAGGGCCTTCTCGAAACGCTGAATGAAGGCGTCATCGTCACCGACGATTGCCACCGCATTCTCTACGTCAACTCCTGTTTCGAGGAGATGATCGGCCGCTCTTCTTCCGAAATGGTTGGCCAGGTCGCATCTCAGTTTTACACGGCGGAAGAATTCGCCTTCATCCTGAAGCAAATTGAGCTCAGCGTTGAAACCGGCCGCAACCGTTTCGAATTCGTCTTGCCTCTGCACGATGGCGGACGCATGCCGGTCATCGTCAGCTCGCGTCGCCTCGAAGATCCCGACGGGCGCGATTTCGCCATCGTCACCTTCACCGACATCTCGTACCAGAAAACCACCGAAGCGAAATTGCGCGATGCCAACGTGCGCCTGGAAGAGCGCCAGCACGAAATGGACGAAGACCTCGCGCTCGCCGCGCGCGTGCAGCAAAGCCTCGCTCCGCGCTCCATCGTCTGGGGCGGCCTCAAAGTCGACACCTACTACCATCCCGTCCGCACCATCGGCGGCGATTTCGGCCTGGTCAGCCCGTTCGACGACGATCATCTCAACTTGCTCGTCTGCGACGTTTCCGGCCATGGCATTGGCTCGGCGCTCATCGCCAATCGCATCTACACCGAAACCGCTACTCAACTTGGCAACGCCGCCGAACTCGGCCAAATGTTTCGCGACTTGAACCGCTTCGTCATGCAGAGTATCGGCGGCTCCATCTTTTTTTTCACCGTGGCCGCCGCGCGCATCGAGCGCAACGGCCGCCGCATGACTTTCGCCGGGGCCGGACATCCTCCCGGCATGATCGTCACGCCTGGCGAAGAGCCGCGCATGCTCGAATCGCGCAGCATGGTTCTCGGCGCGCTTCCCGAAGCCGTGGACGATAACTCCGTCTTGCATGCCGATCTCGAGCCGGGCGATCGCGTGCTGCTCTACACCGACGGAATTACCGACGTGTTCAACTCGCAGGGTGAAATGCTGGGCGTTTCAGGCGTGCAGAAATTCGTGCGCGAGACTTCCCTGCTCCCCTTCCGTGAAATGAAGCAGGGCATTTTGGACCGCGTCGCCGAGTGGCGCGAAGGCCCGCCCGCTGACGACGTTTCCCTTGTCCTGGTCGAAGTCGCCTAGCGTGTGGTGAGTCCAAACCGTCACGTTGCTACGACAGCGTACTTACCGCCCACGCCGCAACCAGCACTCGCGCCCTTATCATCCCGAGCCGCGGTTTGGGCGATCCGATAAAGGATCGCCGCGAGTCGAGGGATCTGCTTTTTGCAGTCCATTCCGAAGTGAGTGAAGTGCTTTTCTTGGCGAGTCGAGAGAGGTCTCTTTGGTCCAGTAAGTAGGTAACGTTACCTCCGCCCGCCTTGTCATCCCGAGCGGAGCGATTTACGCGGCCCTGTTAGGGCAGTAGCGCAGTCGGGGGATCTGCTTCTGCCGTTGTTTTCGTTTTGCGATGTCATGCTGAGAGGCTGTGACTTTTTTGATTTTGCGCGAAAATCGATACTGAAAAGAATCGAGTTGCGCGACAAAATTCGCGTTTCTCGGAATAACGTAGGGATCGGAGCTTCAGCTCCAACAAAACGGCTGCGCGTCAGCGCCTCCGCTCGCGGTACCTCTTCCGCGAGTAGCCTCCTGATCAAATTGCAGGCAACTACAAAAGGGGCTGTTCAACAACCACTGTGAAAAACTTTTTCTTGCCAATCTTTACTTCGTGGCTTCCGGGCCGATCGAAACGTATCTCGTGAGAGATATCCGTAATTACGTGGCCATCAATCTCGACCGCTTTCTGCTTAATCAAACGGTCGGCTTCTGATTTCGAAGCAACCTGTTTCCATAGGACCAGCACCTTGGGCCACTTTTCTGAATCTGCCAACGGGTCTGGCCAATGAAGAGATACAACGCCGAGAACGTCTCCTTGAGGTATCTCCAGATCTGCCATCGTCCGTGTTTTTAGGATAATACGAGGCATTTTTTCCGGCGCTTGCCGCGCGCTGAACACGCGTTCGAATTCCTCGCCAGCCTTCCGTGCGGCTTTTTCGCCATGGAACCCTGCGATAATCGCGTGCGCTAACTGCATCTTTGCATCCATGGGATGCAAAACCCCGGTGCGCACTTCTTCGCGCAGCCGCACGATTACCGGCTCGGCAAAATCCGTCAGCAAATCATAGTAGGTCCACATCAGCTCGTCCGAAATGGACATGAGCTTCCCAAACATTTCGCCGGGCGCTTCGGTAATTCCCACATAATTTGCCAGACTTTTCGACATCTTCCGCACGCCATCAAGTCCCACCAAAATCGGCATGGTCAGCGCCACTTGCGACGGCTGCGCGTACTCGCGCTGTATGTCGCGACCCACCAACAGATTGAATTTCTGCTCCGTCGCTCCCAACTCCACATCCGATTGCAGCGCCACCGAATCGTATGCCTGAAACAACGGATACAGCAGCTCGTGCACGGAGATCGGCAGATTTTTCTCCAGGCGCGAGCGAAAATCCTCGCGCTCGAGCATGCGCGCCAGCCGGTAATGCCCGCACAGCCGCACGATTTCCTGGCTGCTCATGCCTCCGAGCCATTCGCTGTTGTAGCGAACCTCGGTCTTTTCCTTGTCGAGAATTTTGTAGACCTGCTCGAGATACGTCTTCGCGTTCGCATCCACCTGTTCGCGAGTCAGCGGGGGGCGCGTCTCCGATTGCCCCGTGGGATCGCCAACCATCGCCGTAAAATCGCCCACGAGAAATATCGCGGTGTGGCCCAGGTCCTGAAAATGTTTCAGCTTGCGCAGCACCACCGTGTGGCCCAGGTGAATATCGGGCGCGGTAGGGTCAACTCCGAGCTTCACGCGCAGCGGTTTGCCCGTGGCTATCGACTTCTCGAACTTCGCCTTCAGCTCATCCTCGCGGATGATTTCCGCGGCTCCTTTCGCCACATACGAAAATTGTTCCTGTGCCGTTTTAAATTGAGCGGACGCCAATCAGTTTTTCTCCAGCCTGGCAGGATCTGTAATCAGCACGCGGCGGCCATCCAGCCGGTAGCGCCCTTCCAGCACGATGCGCACAGCTTCGGAATAAATGCGATGCTCTTCGCGCAAGATTTTCTCGGAAAGCGTGTTCTCCGTGTCGCCATCTTCGATCGGCACCACCGCCTGCAAAATAATCGGGCCCGCGTCCAGATACTCATCCACGAAATGCACTGTGCATCCGGTGAATTTCGCTCCGTGTTCCAGCGCCTGCCGCTGCGACTCAAGTCCCGGAAACGCAGGCAGCAGCGACGGGTGAATATTCAGGATGCGCCCGGGAAATGCCGACACGAAATACGGCGAAAGCAGCCGCATGTAGCCCGCGAGGCAAACCAGATCGACGTTCTTCTCTTTCAACGCGGCTACTACCAGCTTGTCGTACGCCTCGCGCTCCATCCCTTTCGATGGGATCACACGCGCTTCCAGTCCTCGTTCGCGCGCTTTCGCGATTCCCTGCGCATCCTCACGATTGCTCACCACAATGGAAATTTCCGCGTTGCGAATGCGGCTAGCGGCCACGCTATCGGCCAAAGCTTCGAAATTGGAGCCGCGCCCTGAGAGCACCACCGCGATGCGTTTTTTCATGCGCAGAAAAAAGTAGCACAGTTCGCTGGGCGCACCAATGCGCCAGGTAAACTGAATGCCTGCGGAAATTTCATACGGGAAGAGTACCGGAGTAGAGCACACGCGGCTCGGTGCGCGCGGCGTTTTCGATGCGGCCGATCAGATAGAATTTTTCGCGCCGCCGTTTCAATTCCGTTTCTACGTTCAAGACAAATTTCGCCGGAACCACCAGAATCATGCCCACACCCATGTTGAATGTCTGCAAAAGCTCGTCGCGCTCGATCCGGCCCAGGTGCGCCAGATACTTGAAGATCGGCAGCACCGGCCAGGAGCCCAGCTCCAACACAGCATGCACGTTGCGCGGCAGCGCGCGCGGCAAATTCCCGGTGATGCCGCCGCCGGTAATATGCGCCATGGAAGTGACCCATCCGCGCGCCAGAATATTTTTGAGCAGCGGCCAGTACGGGCGATGCGGCTTCAACAGCTCCGCGCCGATTTTGTTTCCCACTTCCGCCACGTACGCGTCCGGCCCCAGTTTCGCGACGCCGAACACCAGCTTCCGCGCCAGCGAATAGCCGTTGGTGTGCAGCCCGCTCGATGGAAGCGCCAACAGTGCGTCGCCTGCTTGCACCCGCCGCGGATCGAGCTGCTTGTCTTTTTCCACCGCGCCGACGATGAAGCCCGCCAGGTCGTATTCCCCCGGCGGATAAAAGTCCGGCATCTCCGCCGTTTCGCCGCCGATCAGCGAGCAGCCCGCTTTTTTCGCGGCGCGGCTCATGCCTTCGATCACCTGTTCCACCACCGCCGCGTCCATCTTCCCCATGGCAAGGTAATCCAGGAAGAAAAGCGGCTCCGCGCCCTGCGTCAGAATATCGTTCACGCAGTGATTGAGAATATCCGCGCCGACCGTCGAATGAATGCCCGTCGCAAACGCCACCTTCAACTTCGTCCCCACACCATCCGCGCTCGAAACCAGGATTGGATCCTTCCAACGCTTGCGATCAAGCTGGAACAACGCCCCGAATCCGCCGATGGGCGCCAGCACGCCTCGGCGAAATGTTTTTCCAGCCATTGCGGCGATGCGCCGCTTGGCTTCATCAGCTACCGAAATATTCACGCCCGCTTCGGCGTAGCGCATGGACGAGGCTCGATTTCCGGAGGGAATTTTTCCCAGATGAATTCTAGAAAACGTGAAACAACCGGCGCCAGCGAATTTCGCTGGGATGGATCAGCGCGGCGAGATAGGTTTCAAAGCGTTCGCCAATGTGCCCAGGCTCCCACACTTCTTCCGGCGCATTGATGGACATATAGATGATCAAGGGCGTTCCGATGACGTTATCGCGCGGAACGAAGCCCCAGAAGCGGCTGTCGTACGAATTGTCGCGATTGTCGCCCATCATGAAGTATTGCCCCGCCGGCACCACCAGCTCTCCATTCACGATGTGTGACCCGATTTCCGCCGCCCATTGCGAACGCAACCGTCCGCGCCAGTCCAAATCGTCCGGCGCCGGCGGAAAATTTTCGCCCGGCACGTCCACTGCGCCTAATTGCCGCAGCGCGTAGGGCTCTTTCAGCGGAATGTCGTTTACATACACCTGCCCTGCGATGATCTTGATGCGATCCCCCGGAATGCCGATGCAGCGCTTGATGAAATCCGGACTGCCTTCTTCCGGCAGCGGCGCGCGAAATACGATGATCTCTTGCCGTTTGGGTTTGCGCCAAAGCGGTTCGTGGTACGGAGTGAAAGGAATGCCCGCGTCGAAACCGATACGGCTCACGATCAAGTGATCGCCGATCAGCACGGTGTTTTCCATCGATCCGCTGGGAATCACACGCGCCTGCACCAGTGTGCCTTCGATAAAAAGGAAAGCGAGTATGACCCAGAACCAGGAAATGACTTCGCGTTTCACGCGATCGGCGGTGGTGTCGTGCGGCGGAGGGGTTTTGGGTACTGCTACGGCGTCTTCCACGTCAGCCTTCACGATGAGCCTCCACTTCGAGTTGCACCAGCTCGGTCGGATAGCTGCCGGTGTAGCACGACGTGCAAAATTTCCCCCGCGTATCGTCAACCGCTGCGCGCAAGGATTCGAGCGAAAGATACCCGAGCGAATCCGCGCCCAAAAATTGGCGGATCTCCTCAGTGGTTTGTCGCGCTGCAATCAGCTCGTCGCGGCGCGGCGTATCGACGCCGTAATAACACGGCGAAACCGTCGGCGGGCAACTGATGCGCATGTGTACTTCGGCTGCTCCAGCGTCGCGCACCAGGCGCACGATCTTGCGGCTGGTGGTGCCGCGCACGATGGAATCATCCACCAGAATCACGCGCTGGCCTTCGATCATGCGCCGCGCAGGATTCAATTTCAGCTTTACGCCGAAGTCGCGAATCGACTGCTCCGGCTCAATGAACGTGCGGCCTACGTAGTGATTGCGAATCAGCGCCATGCTAAACGGAATTCCCGATTCAGCCGCATATCCGATGGCTGCGGGCACACCTGAGTCGGGAACCGGAGTGACGATATCGGCCGCCACCGGATGCTCCCGCGCCAGCAGCCGCCCCAGTTGCTCCCGGCTTTGATTGACCTGCCGCCCAAAAACGATGCTGTCCGGCCGCGAAAAATAGACATGCTCGAAAATGCACTGCTGATTCGGCTTTTCCGGTGCGAAGCGGATCGATTCAACTCCGGCGCGCGAGATGCGCACCATTTCGCCCGGTTCAACTTCGCGCACGTATTCCGCATCGATCAGGTCGAACGCGCACGTTTCAGAGGCCGCAGCCCACGAGCCCTCAAGACGCCCCAGAACGAGGGGACGGAACCCGCGCGGATCGCGAATCGCGAACATTTCATCGCGCGTCAGCAGCAGCAGCGAATAAGCACCTTCCACCTGGTTGAGCGCGTCGGCAATGGCCCCGGCAAGCGTGCGTGCGCTGCTGCGCGCGATCAGGTGCACGATTACTTCGGTGTCGCTGGTAGTCTGAAAAATCGATCCGCGATGTTCCAGCCGCCGCCGCACTTCCAGCGCATTCGTCAGATTCCCGTTGTGTCCCAGAGCGATTTTGCCCTTGTTGCAGTCGATGACCACCGGCTGCGCGTTCACCACGGTGTTGTCACCGGCCGTGGAATAGCGCGTGTGCCCGATCGCCAGCGATCCGGGAAGCTTCGCAAGTACATCTGGTGTGAAAATTTCCTGAACTAATCCGAGACTCTTGTGGAAATGCAAGTCCGTGCCATCGCTCGACGCGATTCCTGCCGATTCCTGGCCGCGGTGCTGCAGAGAGTAAAGTCCCAGATAGGTAAGTTTGGCCGCTTCGGGATGGCCGACGATGCCGAAAACTCCGCAGTGATCGCGGAAATGATCGTCGTCAAGCCGATGGACTTTGGGAATCATGCGCTCTCGAGTGCTTTGCCGAGGGAATCTTTCCAGATGCGGCGGAAAGAATCGACACTCCCTTGTATCACAGGGACACCTTCATATTGGATGCGAAATTCGCCCCGGATGACTGTTCCGATCCGTGCCGCGCTGACCCCATATTGTGCCGCAATCTCCGAGACGTGGGCAAGTGAACCAGATGCAAGAGATACCACCGCGCGAGCCCCTCGTTCCCCGAAAAGAAACATCTCGGCTGGTGACCTTTCGCTGGCCTTTACAGCTTGCGGCGAGTTCAGCGAAATCTCAGCGGACAAGTCGCCTGTGTCGCTTGTGAAACATGATTCGGCGAGGGTTACGCCGATGCCACCATCGCTGATGTCGTGCGCGGACTGGATGGTGCGCTCGCTCGCGAGCTTTACCAGGCAATCGATCAATCGCTTTTCGGCGGCCAAATCAATAGCCGGACACGAACCCGCCGCCACGGCGTAAATCGTCTTTGCGTATTCTGAGGAGGCAAATTCGTCCTGCTCTTTTTTTGACGCTTCGACGTCGGAAAGGCTAGCTGCAGCGCCGTCGAGAAGAACGATGACGTCGCCTTCGTTGCGGAATCCGGAGCCGAGCGCATCTTCGGCATTTTCGAGCAAGCCGAGAACGCCAAGAACCGGCGTCGGATAAATCGGCTTGCCCAGCGTTTCGTTGTAGAAGCTCACGTTGCCACCCGTGATCGGAGTATCGAGCGCGCGGCACGCTTCGCCAATTCCCTCGATGGCTTCGCTGAACTGCCACATCACTTCCGGCTTTTCTGGATTACCGAAATTCAGGCAATTGGTCGCGGCGATTGGACGCGCGCCAGAGCAGGCCACATTGCGCGCGGCTTCAGCTACCGCGTGCATCGCGCCAACTCGCGGATTGAGTTGGCACCAGCGGCCATTCCCGTCGGTTGAAAGCGCGAGCCCGCGTTTTGTTTCCTTGAGCCGCAGCACCGCTGCATCGCCAGAGCCAGGTCCAAAGCGCGTGTTGGTCCGCACCATCGAGTCATATTGATCGGTGATCCATTTTTTCGAAGCGATTGTCGGCGATGCGAGGAGCCTCTTGAAATTTTCCGTGAGGTTCGTGGGCGCCGACGCAAATTTAAATTCGGAGGAGCGCGATTCTGTTGCCTTTGGCGCCGCGATGGGGCGCTGATAAACAGGACCTTGTTCCGCGATAGCGTGCGCGGGAATATCGGCGGCAACCGAGCCGTGGTTCAGCACGCGGAGTTGGCCGTCGCTCGTGACGCGGCCGACTTCCATCGCGTCGAGTCCCCATTTCTGGAACACGTCGAAAACTTCGCGCTCGCGCCCGTGCTCGGCCACCAGCAGCATGCGCTCCTGCGATTCACTGAGCATGATGTCGTAGGGCGTCATGCCCGTTTCGCGCTGCGGCACGCGTGCTAAATCGATTTCGATTCCGACTCCGCCGCGAGAAGCCATTTCGCAGCTCGAGCTGGTGAGCCCGGCAGCGCCCATATCTTGGATCGCTACCACCGCGCCAGTGCGCATCGCTTCAAGGCACGCTTCCAGCAGCAGCTTCTCCATGAATGGATCGCCCACCTGCACGTTCGGGCGCTTCTGCTGCGATTCTTCGCTGAATTCCGCGGAGGCCAGAAGCGACGCTCCGTGAATTCCGTCGCGTCCTGTTTTTGCGCCAACGTAAATCACCGGATTGCCAATGCCGCTCGCGCGCGCGAAGAAAAGTTCCTCCCGCCGCGCAATGCCGAGCGCCAGCGCATTGACCAGCGGATTGTTCGCATAGCAGGGCTCGAAAACCACTTCGCCGCCGACGGTCGCCACGCCGAAGCAGTTTCCGTAAAAGCCAATGCCGCGAATCACTCCATCGAGAATGTGCCGGTTGCGCGTGATCTCTTCTTCGCTCACTCCTGGAGTCGGCGTGATCGGGCCGAAGCGCAGCGAATCGAGCACGGCGATGGGGCGCGCGCCCATGGTGAAAATGTCGCGCAGAATTCCACCCACGCCGGTGGCCGCTCCCTGAAAGGGCTCGACGAAACTCGGATGGTTGTGCGACTCGATTTTAAATACCGCGACCAGGCCGTCGCCTATGTCAACCACGCCGGCATTTTCGCCGGGACCTTGCACCACGTGCGTGCCGCGCGTGGGCAGGCGCTTCAGGTGCGTGCGGCTGGATTTGTATGAGCAGTGCTCGCTCCACATCACGCTGAAGATGCCCAGCTCGGTGATGTTCGGATCGCGCCCCAGAATTTTCTGGATGCGGGCAAATTCGTCTGGCGTGAGCCCGTGCTCGGCGGCAACCTGCGGTGTGACTTTGATCTCGGTTTCGATGCTGGTCATAGACAAATCCAAAAACGGTAAACCAGGAAATTTTCCAGGCTTTTTGGGGGGGCGAAAGTGCGGGCGAAAGCGCCCCCAAATGTGTGTCGAGTTAGCTTATTCGCTTTCGTTTGTTTTCAACGATTTAGACTCTTTCTATCTCGGCGCGACGTGTCGAGATAGAAATGTTCGATTTACTTTCGCTAAAGAGCCGCCCAACTCGCTGTGTGGTCTTCTTTGCCCGCGCTCCGAAATTCCGCAGCCGCGCCTGTTTTGTTTACCCCAAAAGCAGCTCGCGCGGACGAATTGTGGCAGCAAAAGATTTGCGCCGCAAGGCACGTTCGCGTCCTGCACGCAGGCGCACGTGAACCACACAAAAATCGGGAGCTTACGCCGGAACGGAAGCACGCTGCGTGAGACTGGCGACGAGCGAACGGAAAATGACGAGGCCGTCCGATGAGCCGAGCAGCGATTCAACCGCGCGCTCCGGGTGCGGCATCAGGCCGAGCACGTTGCGCTCGCGGTTACAAATTCCGGCGATGGCCGACAGCGCGCCATTCGGATTGGCGTCGAAATCTTGCGGGCCGGCGCTGCGGCCATCCGCATGGACGTAGCGAAAAATAACTTGCCGGTTGCGCTCGAGGTCGGCAAGCGTTTCCGCATCGCAGAAATAGTTCCCTTCCATGTGCGCGATGGGCATTTTCAGCACCTGGCCCTGCTTCGCGGCGCAGGTGAACGGGGTATCGGTGCTTTCCACGCGGCAGTGGACCTGGCGGCATAGAAAACGGAGTCGCTGGTTGCGCATCATGGCGCCCGGAAGCAAGCCGCTTTCAAGAAGAATCTGGAACCCGTTGCACACGCCAAGAACAAGACCACCGGAGCGCGCGAAACGGCCAACGGCGCGCATCACCGGTGAAAATTTTGCGATGGCGCCGGTGCGCAGGTAGTCGCCAAAGGAAAAACCGCCGGGAAGAACGATCGCGTCGCAGCCGGCAACCTGCTCGGACTGGTGCCAGAGGAATTCTACGGGCTGCTTAATAATGTCCGCGACGGCGTGGAAGGCATCGTCATCGCAATTGGATCCGGGAAATTGAACTACACCGAATTTCATGGTTGAGAAGTTATTTTACCACGGTGCAGAGAAACATCGCGCCCTGCGCGTGTGGATAAAGACGAAGAGAGATCCCTCTTCGCGAAGAATTAATTTCTCTGCGCCCTCACCGGTCGCGGCTTGCTGGGGATAACGGCGTAATAAAAGAAAAAGCAGATCCCTCCCCTCCTGAGAACCGCTCGGGTTCGGGATGACAACGTGAAATAAGAACGGCGACGATCCTTAGCGATGGCGTTTTGAGCGGAGGGGCTTCGAATGCTTGGGCGAGCTTCCCTTCTTGGTCCGGGCGGCACGGGAGGCGGGCTTCCGACGACGAGGAGAGGTCCCTCGCCCGCGTTGCTTCGCGTGGGATGACGAGCCTTGCCGGGGGGTGGCTTTGCGGCGGGCGGCGGCCCAGCCGGGCTTGTTGACCTGGCGGCCGCGGCCGATGCCGAGCGCGTTGGCGGGAACATTGTCAGTGATCACGGAACCGGCGGCGACATAGGCGCCATCACCGATGCGAACCGGCGCAACCAGCGCGGTGTCGCTGCCAATGAAAACACCACTGCCGATGGTAGTGGGATGCTTGGCGACGCCGTCGTAATTGCAGGTGATGGTGCCCGCGCCAATGTTCGTGTCGCGCCCGATGGTAGCGTCGCCGAGATAACTGAGATGCGGCGCCTTGGCGCCTTCACCAAGGACCGTCTTCTTTAATTCCACGAAGCTGCCCACGTGCGCGCCGGCGCGAATGTCTGCTCCCGGGCGCAATCGTGAGAAAGGACCAATGGCCGCTTTCGGACCGACGTGGGCGCCATCGAAAACAGAATATGCGGCGATCACAGCGTCATCATCGACGCGCGTGTCTTGCAAAATGCTTCCGGCGCGAATGGCGCAGCGAGCGCCGATGCGCGTATTGCCCAGCAACTGCACGCCCGGCTCGATCAGCGTGTCCGGGCCGACGGTGATATCAGGATCGATGAGAACGGTTTCGGGGAGATAGATCGTCGCGCCGTCTTCCATAATCTGCACCGCTTTGCGGGCCCGGAAGATGCGGTCGGCATCGGCGAGGTGGACGCGGGTGTTGCAGCCGAGAATTTCGCGCGGGTCCGGCGCGATTTCAACGAGCACGCGCTCATTGCGCTCTTTGAGCAGCGCGATGGCATCTGTGAGATAGAGTTCGCGATGCGCGTTTTCCGGGCGCAACGCGGTGAGCACCGGCCAGAGCTTGGCCAAAGTAAAACAGTAAATGCTGGAGTTGACTTCGCGAATAGCGCGCTGCTCGGGCGTGGCACTCTTGTGTTCAACGATAGCCAGAACGCGTCCCTGCTCGTCGCGGACGATGCGGCCGTAGTCGGTGGGATCATCAATTTCGGCGGTGAGAATGGTGGCGGCGGCTTCGCCGCGGCGGTGGGTGTCGATGAGCGCGGCAAGAGTTTCGGTACGCAGCAGCGGCGCGTCACCGGGAAGAACCACCGCAAGCTTGGCGCTCTTGCGGATGGCGCGGCGCGCAATCTGCATGGCGTGCCCGGTGCCGCGCTGCGGCTGTTGCAAAACGGTCTGAGCGCCCAGCGATTCGGCGACTTGCCCCACCGCTTTGGCTTGGTGCCCCACAACGGCGAGAAGCTGCGCTGGCTGCAGAGGCTGGCAGGCGCGGATAACGTGTTCAACTAAGGAGCGTCCACCGGCGCGGTGCAGCACCTTGGCCAACTCGGAGCGCATGCGGGTGCCTTTGCCCGCGGCGAGGATGATGAAAGCTGCGTCGGAAGCGGCGGCCATGCGGAGGATATTGTCGCCTTCCAAACACGCTTTGGCAATTGGAAGGGGTGGAACTCTTTCAGGCGAAGTGCCGTAAGGGTATTAATGCCTAGGAAATAGACGAGGCAGAGATGGCCATAGGCGGAGCGGGCACGGCGGAAGGAGTTGGCGGTTCCAGAGTCTCGGCCCACACCGAGCGATCTTCGAGCAAACGC
>DASZMG010000183.1:0-39594 GCA_035551975.1 Candidatus Acidiferrales bacterium
CACGTCAGATTCCCTTGCACGCATCGCGAAATGACGGTCACTCGTTGCAGCTCCTTCTGACTCAACGTGAATGTCTCCTGTCTCATGGGGTGACATTTTCACGTTGCTGTTAAGGGGTGACAGAATTATGGAGCTAAGACATTCTGACTCGCTTAACTTTACGTCCGTGTGCTGGTCCGGTAAAATCTGTCGTTTGTCCTGGAACACGAGGCCCCATCTATCATGCTGCGATTCGTAACTGCCGGTGAATCCCACGGCCAGGCGCTCATTACCTGGGTATCCGGCCTGCCTGCCGGTGTGCCGGTTGATTTGGAATTTATTGGTCGGGAACTGCACCGCCGCCAGTTGGGTTTCGGCCGCGGAGGCCGGCAGCGCATTGAGAAGGATCAAGCTGACATCCTCGCGGGTGTGCGCCACGGCAAGACCATCGGCGCGCCCATCGCCATGCGTATCGAGAATCGCGACTGGAAGAACTGGGAGAAAGCTCTCCCAGTCGAGGATAGCGAAGGCGCCGAGGACGCGCAGCGCCGCCTCACCGCGCCACGTCCCGGCCATGCCGATCTTCCCGGCTCGCAGAAATTCAATTTCCATGATGCCCGCTATGTTCTCGAGCGTGCCTCTGCCCGCGAAACGGCCGCCCGTGTTGCCGCCGGAGCATTAGCCAAATCATTGCTTCGCGAATTTGGCGCCCAGGTGCTCAGCCACACCATCGCCGTGGGCCACGTCCGCCTCGAGCGCGACGCCACCTGGGATGAAATCGTGGCTATCTGCGAGAATCTTGAATCGCCATTGCGTTGCGTCGATCCCGACACCGAAACGCGCATGAAAGCCGAAGTCGATCACGTCCTTCGGGCGGGCGACTCGGTGGGCGGCATCTTCGAAGTGGTGGCGCGCGGTTTGCCACCGGGCCTCGGCACCCACGTCCAGTGGGACGAAAAGCTCGATGCGAAAATCGCCCGCGCCATCATGTCCATCCAGGCCGTCAAAGCCGTCGAGATCGGTACCGGCGTCAGCAACGCGGTAGTCTACGGTTCCGAAGTGCAGGACGAAATCCGCTATGATGAAAGCAGCAAGCGGTTCGAGCGTTCTTCGAACCGCGCCGGCGGCCTCGAGGGCGGCATCACCAATGGACAAGACGTGATCGTTCGTGGCTATCTCAAGCCGATTTCCACGCTGCGCCGGGCGCTGCTCACTGCGGACATGGTCAGCAAGGAAGCGGTAAAAGCCGCCTATGAGCGCTCCGACGTTTGCGTGGTTCCCGCCGGAGGCGTGGTGGGCGAGGCCATGGTGGCCTTCGAACTGGCCGCGGCGTTTCTGGAGAAATTTGGCGGCGATTCCCTGGGCGAAACGCGGCGGAATTTCGGCGGCTACCAGCAGCAGCTCGACAATTTTTAGGTTCAATTTTTAGCATTATTGGACGAAGCGAACGAAATGATTCATCCCATCGTGAAGTATGGCGATCCGGTGCTCGAAACACCGACCAAGCCGGTCGAGAAATTCGACGAAGAGCTCCAGAAACTCACCGACGACATGTTCGAATCGATGTACGCCGCGCAAGGCGTGGGCCTCGCCGCGCCGCAGATCGGAATCAGTCTCTGCGTTACTGTGATTGACGTCAGCAACGGCAAGAATCCCGAAGCAAAACTGGTCTGCGCCAATCCGGTAATCACCCACGCCGAGGGCGAACAGCGCGAGGAAGAAGGCTGCCTTTCTCTTCCGGGCTTTCGCGGCCACGTGGCGCGCCCGCAATACGTCACCATTCGCGCTTATGACGTTACCGGCAAGGAATTCGAGATGCGAGGCGAAGGATTGCTGGCCCGCGCGTTTTGCCATGAGATCGACCATCTCAAAGGAATTCTGTTCATCACGCATCTCGGCATGCTCAAGCGCGACATGATCAAGCGCAAGATCCGCAAAATGAAAAAAGCTGGCGAGTGGTAGCACGCCGTGCCGTTGCGCATCGTTTTCTGCGGCACCCCTGCTTTCGCCGTCCCTTCCCTGCGTCTGCTTCTTGCCCAGCCGGATTTTGAGGTCGCCAGCGTAATCACTCAGCCGGACCGCCCTCGTGGCCGCGGACACGAGATGTCCGTTTCGGCCGTGAAGGCTGCGGCGCTGGAAGCGAATCTTCCGGTATTTCAGCCCGAGAAGATCAGGTCGGAGGATTCGCAAGCTTATCTGGAACGCGTAGGCGCTGACGTGATCGTCATCATCGCGTACGGACAAATCATTCCCGCGCGCTTGATCGCCATCCCGCGCCTGGGTTGGATCAACCTGCACGGCTCGCTGCTGCCGAAATATCGCGGCGCCGCGCCCATCAATTGGGCCATTGTGAATGGCGAGATCCGTACCGGACTAACCACCATGCAGATCAATCCCGGCCTCGATACCGGTCCCATGCTGCTGAAGTACGAAACGGAGATCGCGCCGGACGAGACTGCTCCGCAACTCGCTACACGCCTCTCCGAAGCAGGCGCGCCGCTGATGGTGGAGACGCTGCGCAAATTAAGCTCCGGCGCAATCCAACCGATTCCCCAGGACGATTCGCAGGCAAGATTTGCGCCCATGCTGAAGAAAGAAGATGGCCTCGTCGATTGGTCGCTCACAGCGCAGCAAATCTACGATCGCATTCGCGGGCTGCAGCCCTGGCCAGGCACGTTTACGAAATTCCGCGGAAAAACCTGCCACATCTGGGGCGCGCCGGCCCACACGCCCACGTCCGCTCCCGCTGGAACGTTGTTGTCGCAAGACAACCAGTTGCTCGTTGCCTGCGGCGACCACACAACGTTGGCACTCGAATCCGTGCAGATGGAAGGCCGCAAGCGCGTCACCACTCGCGAATTCGCCAATGGCGCGCGCCTGGCTCCCGGCGAAAAATTCGGTGATTAGCCACGCCCGTAAAATTGCCTTTGAAACCCTTCGCCGCGTCGAAGCCGAAGGTGCCTACGCCACCGACGTGTTGCACGCAGAACTCGGAGCGCAGGTCAGTCCCGCGGACGCCGCTCTTGCCACCGAACTCACCCTCGGCGTTTTGCGCTGGCGCGGGCTCCTCGATTTCCTGCTCGAGCGCCTGCTGCGGAAGCCCGCCGCGCGACTCGACCTGCCTGTCGTCCTGGCGTTACGGCTAGGCCTGTACCAGATTCGCTTCCTTCAGCGCGTTCCCGCGCGCGCCGCCGTGAATGAATCGGTAGATCTGGTAAAACTCGCGCGCAAAACTTCCGCGGCTTCGCTCGTTAACGCGGTTCTTCGCAAAGCGGCAGCGGAGGCCAGCGAGCAGCCGGGAAAATGGGTGCCCGCAGATCTCCCAGCGGCCGTGCGCCTGAGCATTCTGCATTCGCATCCGGAATGGATGATCGACCGCTGGCTCTCGCGCTTTGGCGAAGCCCGCACTGTCGCTCTGCTCGAGGCAAACAACCGCGCCCCACGCTTGAGCATTGCAGTGCGAGACGTGTCTCAGCGCGATGAAATCTCCCGCGAACTTGCCAGCGCAGGATTACAAATTGAACCAGGGCTGTTACTGAACTCCGCGCTTTCCGCGAAAGGCGGCAGCATCATTCGCACCGCCGCTTTCCACGAAGGCCGCGTCTCCGTTCAAGACGAAGCCTCACAAGCCATTCCATTCCTGCTCGACGTCCACCCTGGCGACAGGGTCCTTGATCTATGTTCCGCGCCTGGGGGGAAAACGCCTGCGCTGGCGCGCGCCGCCGGACCAAAAGCACTTGTGATTGCCGCCGACCTGCACGGTCATCGCGTGCTGGCCATGCCTACGCAATTTGCCAGGCTGGGCCTTGAAAATGTCCAGTGTATGCAACTCGATGCCGTCGAAGAACTGCCCTTCGCCAATCACTTCGATCGCATCCTCGTCGACGCGCCTTGTTCCGGCACCGGCACTCTCGCCCGCCATCCCGAAATTCGCTGGCGCCTTCGCCCGGAACAAATCGGCGAATTTCATGGCCTGCAAGTAAGAATTCTTCGCAGCGCCGTTGCAGCGCTCGCACCCTACGGGCGGCTCGGTTACTCCACCTGCTCGCTCGAACCGGAAGAAAACGAATCCGTCATCGCCGAGGTTCTCGCGCGCGACTCAACACTGAAACGCGTCCCGGCCCCCGATATCGCGCGCGTTTTGCAGTCTCACCTCGCTCCAGGTCTGATGGCTGCTTCGCTGTTCGATCACCACGAGCAATTCCGCACATTCCCGCCGGAAAGCCATACCGACGGTTTCTTTGCGGCCGTCCTGGGAAAAACGTGACAAAATATTGGGAGCCTTTTGCATCTATTCGAATGACACCGATTAGGACCACGACCGAATGACCATTCGCGAGCGCTTCAATTGGGTTTTGCGTATGTCTCTGATGCTGTTCGTGCTCGCCTCCGTCGCATTCCTGAGCGCCCTCACGGCCATGCGCTACGCAGTTCAGGGCCGCGAAGTGGAAATGCCGGATCTGACCGGTAGACGGGCCGCCGTCGCGCAGCAAATGCTCCAGCAACGCCGCCTCGGCATCAAAATCGAGGATAAGGTTTACAGTTCCTTGCGAATCGACGAAGTGGTCCGCCAAAGCCCGCCCGCAAATACCACCGTGAAGACCGGCCAGCTCGCTCACGTGGTTCTGAGCCTCGGCCCGCGCAAGCAGACCATTCCGCAACTGCAAGATCGCAGCGTGCGGGCCGCGCGAATCGAGTTGCTGCAGGGCGGATTGCAGGTTGGCGAAATCTCGAATGCGTATCTCCCAGGCACTCAGAACGATACTGTCCTGCTGCAAGATCCCGGTGCTGGTAACTCGGACTTGACCAGCCCGCACGTAAATCTGCTCGTTTCGCTCGGTCCACGGCCTCCAGCGTATGTCATGCCCGATCTTGTCGGCTTGCCGATGAATGACGCCCTCGCGAAACTCAATTCCGCCGGTCTGAAGGTTGCCAAAATCTCGAATGTTCCGGCTCTTGGCACGCCGTCCATGTCCGTCGTCTCGCAGACGCCGCTTCGCGGCCATCTGGCCGACGCCAACACTCCCATCGAACTTCAGGTCGCTCAATAACTCTTGTGGATGCCGTCGTGTGAACGGTGCGGGTTTCTAATTCCAAACAGGTGCGACACCCGGGTCGAAGGTGCTCTTTTCCGCTTTTTTGTCTCAATGGCGAAGGCTCAATGCTAAGATTGACGCCATCTCATGGCCTACGCCCGCATCGAAATAGCTCCTTCGATCCTCGCCTCGGACTTCGCTCATCTCGCCGATGAAGTGCGCAAAGTAGAAGAAGGCGGCGCCGACGTGCTGCATGTCGACGTAATGGATGGCCATTTTGTGCCCAATATTTCCATTGGGATACCGGTGGTCGAGTGCCTCCGCAGGGCAACCCGCCTTCCCCTGGACGTGCATCTGATGATCGAGCAGCCCGAACTCTTCATCCAGGAGTTCGTGCGAGCGGGTGCGGACCGGGTCCTGATTCATCAGGAAGCCACGGTTCATCTGGATCGCGCTTTGGCCATGATTCGCGAAGCAGGCGCCGAAGCGGGCGCGGTCATCAATCCGGCCACGCCAGTGGTTATGCTTAGCGACGTTCTCGACAAGGTGGACACCATTCTGGTCATGTCCGTAAATCCCGGCTTCGGCGGCCAAAAATTCATCCCCAACGCCTTCGAGAAAATCCGCAATTTGAATCAATGGCGCTCGCGCTATAATGCCGGATTCCGAATTGAAGTGGATGGCGGCGTTGACCTGGAAAACGTCGCCGAGTTGGCACAAGCGGGCGCCAATACATTCGTTGCGGGAACATCCATCTTCCACACTCCCAATCCTGTGGAAGCAGCTCGCCAGCTACGTCATCTGGCGACCAATGGTATTAGCCAGCGAGTTTGATACGGGAGCCGCATGTCAAAAATGTCTCTTCAGCATTACCTGATCCTGGCAGCACTCTGCGGAGCGTTGGGCGCTCCGGCCGGAAGCGCCTTTGGCCAGGTTGCGACCGCGCAAACGGGTTCCTCCGCGCCAGCTACTCCTCCCAAGAAAGCCACCGCCAAGAAATCGACCGACGCTTCGTCTGACGCCAATTCGGACACAAAATCGAAGTCCTCTGATAAGCTGCCCGCCAAGGGAAAAGCCGCCCCTGCGCCGCAAGCGTCCGCTGAGCCTGACAAAGTCCTTTTCGAGCGCGCACAGACCGATATTAAAAAGGGTCACTACATTGAAGGCCGCCTCGCCTATCAAACGCTGATCAACACCTATCCCGACAGCGAATATCTGGCCAAGGCCAAACTCGGTGTCGCCGATTCCTATTTCAAGGAAGGCGGCACTTCAAACATTACCCAGGCCATCCAGGAATACAAAGACTTCATCACCTTCTTCCCTTTCCTGGACGAGGCAGGCTACGCCCAGATGCAGGTGGCCATGGCGCACTATCGCATGATGGAGAAGCCTGACCGCGACAAGACCCAGGCCGAAAATGCCGAGGACGAGTTCCAAACCTTCCTGCTGAAATATCCGCAAAGCCCGCTGGTTCCAAAGGCCGAGCAAAGCTTGCGCGATGTTCAGGAAATTCTTGCCGACAGCCAGTATCGCGTCGCGCTCTTCTACTACCTGAAAATGAACTATGCCGCATCCGCGGCGCGGTTGACGGACCTCACTCAGCGCTATCCGCTTTACAGCCAGAGCGACGAAGCTCTCTGGATGCTCGGAGACGTGTATGGGCGCGCCAAGCAGGTTTCCAAGAACGAAGACGACAAGAATCATTGGGCCGATCTCGCCGCTGAGTGCTACCAGCGCATCGTGCGCGATTATCCGCTTTCGCGCTGGACCGAAGATGCCAAGTCACGATTGAAAGCCATGAATATGCCCGTTCCTTCGCCCGATCCCAAGGCCGAGGCAGCCATGCGTAAAGAACAGATGTATCGCAAGGAGCACCGGCAGTTCGTAGCCTTGCGCCTGCCGATGGGCATGATGAAGTCATCTCCTGACGTGCTCATGGCTGCCCACTCGGGACAACCGAACCTCAATCCGCCCGATGACGCCATCTCCGCAACCGACGTACTCAAGCCAGGGGCTTCTGGACCATCCTTTAATCTCACCATGCGTCCCGCTGCCGCCGCTTCGGAAGCTTCAGAACAGGGCGCGCCAACCGAAGCTGTTCCCGTTTCGGCGGATTCTGCGAGCGCGCCGGGAAATAATCTCGGTGTGCAAATCATCGATTCCGGTCAAGGCTCTTCGAGTTCGTCGACTTCATCGTCGAGCAGCACTCAACCCGATGCTGCCGCGGCAAGCGCCGCGTCTGCTGACTCAAGCACATCAACTGCCCCTACGATCACGCTCCAACCCGCCGATGGTTCATCCGCCGCTGGTTCCGCGAATCCCGCTCCGACCGCCAATTCCTCGGCTCAGACTCCCTCCGCTCAGACCGGCGGCACCATTGCTCCTGATCCTGCACCGGATGCGCAGCAGAAGGCTGAAAAAACCGACTCGCAAACCGAGTCCACCAGTAAGAAAAAGAAGGGCTTAAAGAAGATCATTCCCTTCTAAGTTGCTGTTTACCCACTGCTAACACCGCTGGAACTACAGTACCCCTGCTCCGTTGACGCTGCCGCACGCCGATGCTTACCTATAGGCACCGCAAATATGCGTGTGTGCGTCCGGTTGTGAGCCGCCCAGGGGCCTAAATTGCCAAGAATTCTTGTCGCCGACGACAATTCCAACATTCAGAAGATGGTCTCGCTTGCCTTCCAGGACCGCGGCGTGGAAGTCACTTCCGTTGGCAATGGTGAAGCCGCTGTCCGCCGGCTGCCCGATCTGAATCCGGACCTCATTCTTGCCGACATTTTCATGCCCGTGCGCAATGGCTACGAGCTCTGCGAATGGGTCAAGAAGGATTCCAAGTACTCGCACATTCCCGTGATTCTTTTGGTCGGCGCGTTCGATCCTCTGGATGAAAAAGAGGCCCGTCGTGTGGGCGCCGATGGCGTGCTGAAGAAACCCTTTATCCCCCCTGACCCGCTGATCGCTATGGTCATCTCGACCCTCGAAAAAAATCCGAAACTCGCCGCGGAGCTGGCTCAGGCTCGTGAACCGCGAGAAGCAAAGATTGCTGCGCCCCCTTCCGCGCCGGTCGTTGCGCCCGAAATCCCAAAAAAAATTGCCCTCCAGCCCGTGCGTGATGTTCCCGAGTCTTCGACGGACGATGCTTCGCTCGCCTATGGTTTCGGGGCGGGACGCCGTGGACTCGAAAATGACGGTCCGGAAGAATCCGCCGCCGCCCGCGCGCCCAAGTCCGATTTCGACAAACAAACCGAAGAAGAATTCGATGGCGCATCAACCGCCAAAGACTGGCGCCGCTCGGCCATGGCTTTTGAAGTTCCCGAAGAGGCTTCTCGCATGGCTGCCTTCTCCGAAGAGGAGAGCGAGCCAGTCGCGTCGCAAAACGGCGAAGCCGCTAACCGTGGGAGTGCTCCGCCGGTCATCGAATTTCATCGAACTGAAGCTCAACCCGAAATAGAAGCCTCCGTCATCGAAGTCGAGCCGGTTGTCCAGGACGACGCTGTCCAAAACGTCGCCCAAAACATTGCCCAAAACGCTGTCCGGGAAGTTGCTGAGGACCTTCCTCAAGAAGTTGTTCAGGACGAGCCGGGTGTGGAACTAGAGCATGCCGTTTCCGCCGAGCAGTTGCAGTCGTTCCAGTCCGCGGCTCAAGCTGGCGAAGTTTCGGCGGATGCGAATTCTGAATGGGCTTCCGACGAGCCCGACGTTCCGGCTGCCTCTACTCCGGTTGCCTTAGCAATTGAAATCGCATCCGAGCAAGCCGAAGCGCTGCCAAGTGCTGTGGCGAAGGAGGAAGACTCCTCGCCATTAATCGAAAAAGAATCTGCGCACACGCCAGCATCCCAGCCGGAGGCCAGTTCCGCTCCCAAGGCTTCTCACTGGATGGACCTGATGGGTTCTGTATCCGACCAGCCGCAAAGCGACTGGCTCTCGCTCATCAACGCTCAATCGAAAACTCAGCCGGCGAATGAAGCGCAAGCTTCCCCGCTGCCGCAAAAAACCGAAGAGAAGTCCGTCGTTCACTGTGAATCCGTTGCGCATACAGATCATGTCATAGCGGAACAGGCCCCAGAGCGAGCCCCAGAACAGAAAAGTCCCAAACTTTCATCCAGCGCCGATTCTGTCCCGGCGCTGCAGAGTTTGGAAACACCTAATTCCGAGGTCTCCAATTCCGAGGCCCCCGCTTCCGAGGATGAAGATTGGTTCTTCGCCGATGAACCCGCGGCCGCTGCCGAAGCCGTTCCGGAATCAATTCACGGAAAGGCTCATCTTTCAGACTTGGTTTCTCAAGCTGCGGATTCACACGCCAACCATGCGCACGAATTCGAAGCGACCGTTGCGGAGCCTGTTGCCGTCAACTCGCTTCACGAAGATACGGAGTTCGTTGAGGAAATGTCCGCTGAACCGGTAGCGGCCAGCGAACCGGAGCTGATTCAACCGCCGGCGGTGCACGTCACGCCCGAGCCGCTGCTCCACGATGAATCTTCTCTGAAGCCCTCGGCGGCCTACGGGCACACCGATCAGGAAATTGCGCCGGCCCATGAATTCCTTCCCGAGGTCGAGAGCAAAGGCGGTGAAAATTCCAGCTCGCCGGAAGATTCTGATGCTCCTGTGACGGAAGAAAGCGCCGAAGGCACGCCGGTATTCGTGCGTCCTCCGACGCGCGAACAGCTTGCACACATCCCGTTCCTGAATCCCCCGCCGCATCTGGATCACGAAGCAGAGCCGGTAAAATCGGATTCCCATGCAGCCGAATTACAGGCCGTCGATACCGTCGTGCAGCGCATTCTCGACAAAATCGAGCCGCAACTCCACGACCTGCTCGCTCAAAATTTGAAGCCGCTGATCGAGAATCTGGTCCACACCGAACTAAAGAAAGAGCGTTAGCCTGCGCTAAATGTTTTGCGCCGTCATTCTGAGCGCCGCAGTTGCGACACCTCTTTGTTCCTCGCGCGCTTCTATATTCACGCTGTCATCCCCAGCGAGCGCAGCATACGACCAAAAGTCGTCGGCCAGCGGCGAGGAATCTCTCTTCGCGCTCCTGCCCTTTGCGCCGTCATTCCGAACGCCCCAGTCGCTCGCGAGAATCCCTCTCGTTTTCCCATCATCACAAGCGAGCACATCTCTTCTGCTTCACTTCACCTGTCAATTAGCACAGTCAAAGTCCAGGGTACTTTTGTCCCATATCCACCAACGCCTCCCGGCGCTACTCTCCAGTTGTCCGTCATCCAGGGGGGACACTGTGAGCATCAAAAAGCGCCCGATGAGCGCCGATGGCAAGACTGTTGAGCGTCGTAGAAGCCGCCGTTTTCCTGTAGCCGTGCCTCTGGAAGTAAGCTGGCGCGGCAAAGATGGCGCCTCCGTGAAAGCCGATGCCGTGGCGCGCCAGGTCAACGCCAACGGCGGGTTCGTCAAGATGTCTTACTATCCCGACTTGGGCGCTCGGGTCACACTGGCGAATTTCCTTTCCGCCCAGACCGCCGAAGCCAGAGTACTGGCCGGGCCGCCCACACGCGAAGGCGTCTCCAACGGCATCATTGTCGAGCTCATCGAGCCCAACGACACGTTCTGGGGGGTCAACCTACAATCCGAGAAGGCTGCCGCCGAGCTTCACAAGCTTGAGAAAGCCATGCAGAGCGAAGGCATCGACTTTCGTCTACTCAAGGAATATCGCGACGCCGTCGAGTTCATCCGGTCATCGGCGACAATAGTTCAGCAGCTTCGCGAATGTCACCTCCGCGGTTCAAACGATACGGAGCTGCTTTCTCTTCTCGCCACCGAAAGAATCCGCCGCGCCATAAACTCCTGCCTCACGCTTATGACTGACCTCGACTCCGGACGTGTCAAAATCGAATCCAAGGACGTCGACGAACTCTACCAGGCGCTCGAACAGCTCACTTCCCGTCTGCGGCGCGATTGTCAAAAAACTGGCGACCGGCTGCTGAACGGCTCCCGCAAGCGCGCTCAAATTCCCGCTGCCCCTCTCGCCGGCAGCTCACGTTAACTATTCCGTTATAGCTGCGGATTGAAATCAGCCGGCATATTGCGCTACCTTGCCTGCGGCATGTCCTGCAACTTTCGTGGATTATTTTTGCGCTGGCATTGCCGGGAGGCCCCTTTGAAACTCCGTTTGCTTCTTTTCTTCCTGGCTTTACTGCTCGCTTCCGCCGCGCACGCTGCTGACGATTGCTCGCCCTCTGGCAAGCTCCAATTCGTCTGCGGCCCGTCACACCCTGAGGATCTCGTTCTAATTCCCGGCACGCACTGGATCGTGGCCAGCGGCGCGCATCTCTATCTGCTCAACGCAGACTCAAAAACCTGGAAGGAAGCCTATCCCGGAGAAAATCCCAGGAATAACCCCGACACGAAAACTTTCACCGATTGCCCAGGTGCGCCTGCTCCCACCAAGCTCGTCACGGTCGGCTTGAGCATCCGCGAAACTGCTCCAGGCGTCTCAACTCTCTTCGCCGTCGGGCGCGGAGGCCGCGACGCTATCGAAGCCTTCAAAGTCGATACTGGGGCAGCCGAACCAGCGATCAGTTGGATCGGCTGCGTTCTCATGCCCAAGGGGTCAAACGCCAACGCGGTGACCGCGCTGCCCGACGGCGGCTTTCTTGTTACAAGCAACATCGAGCCGGGCCACACCCGCGAAGAAGCTTTCTCCGGACAGATCTCCGGTGCCGTTTACGAATGGCATCCTGGTTCTTCCATCACGAAAATCCCTGGCACCGAGCTTTCCGGCGATAACGGTATCGAGTCAACGCCGGACGGCAAACAATTCTTCGTCGACGCCACTGGCGGCCGATCCGTCACGCGCTTCACCCGTACCGCAACCGGAGTGAAAGCCGATAAGGTCGATCTCGACGTCGGCCCGGACAATATTCGCTGGGGCCAGAACGGTTTACTTTTTGTCGCGGGCCGCGCCGATGAGCCCGCCTGCGGCGGTACCATGGCCGCGAAAGATGGCAAGCTCGATAGTGACTGCCTGCGCGGTTTCGAAATTCTCACCCTCAATCCCAAAACACTCAAGACACAGCTCATCATCCGCACCAAGCCCGATCCCCAATTCAATGGCTGGAGCACCGCGCTTCAAGTCGGTGACACCCTTTGGATTCCCTGCACCCGATGCGATCGCGTCGCCTACATGCCTCTCAAATAATTTGGTGTACTATCCTCTCATTAGAGTTTTTCATCCAGCTCAGGAGCATTCCGTGTTGAAGTCGCACATTCGTTGTGTATCGGCATTCGTCTGGGTTGCCATCTTCTGCCTGCAGTTCGCTTCGCAGGCAAATGCGAGGGCTGCGGCAAGCGCTGCTGCCGCTGCTCTCAAGGGCTCCGTCATCTCGCAGGAAGAGGGGCCGATGCAAGGTGTGCTGGTCAGCGCGAAAAGGGCCGGCTCGACCGTCACTGTCACCGCGGTCACCAACGAAAAAGGTGAATACGAGTTCCCCGCCAGCCGCCTCGATTCCGGGTTCTATAGCCTCACCATTCGAGCCGTAGGCTATGCTCTGGCAAGCCCATCCGCAGCAGAACTCTCGCATGGGAAAACAGCGACCATCGATCTGAAGCTCCGCAAAGCAACCAAGGACGAAGAAGCTTCACAGCTCACCAATTTGGAATGGCTTGAAAGTTTCCCCGGAACAACGGAGCAGCGCGCCTCCGTGCAGCCCTGCACCCATTGCCACACATTGGAGCGTCCGGCACGTTCCATGTTTGACGCTGAGCAATTCTTCCCCTTGATCAATCGCATGCTGGCTTATCCCGCCAGCTCATTCCCGCTGATGCCCCAGGCGCGCCTTGTTGATCGGCGCGGCGGCGGCCCGATGTCGCCCCAGCAGAAAGAAGCGCAGCAGGCCGCGCGTCACAAGCTCGCCGAATATCTCGCCACGGTGAATCTCAGCACCACTGCCGAGTGGAAATATCCTTTCAAGACGCTCCCCCGCCCTACCGGCGCCGCAACGAAAGTCATCATTACCGAATACGCGCTGCCCAAGGCCACGCGCCAGCCGCACGATGTAGTTGTCGACCCACATGGCATGATCTGGTACGCCAGCTTCGGCGAGCAGATTCTCGGCAAGCTCGATCCCAAAACCGGCCAGGTCACCGAGTACACCGCGCCCATGCCCAAGCCCGACGCCGGCACCGGCACGCTCGCCCTCCGCTGCGACAAGGAAGGTAATTTGTGGATGGGTATGATCTCGCAGGGCGCGCTCGCGAAATTCGATCCCAAACCCGAAAAGTTTCAGACCTGGATGCTGCCGCCGGATCAGGACACTGACTACCGCGAGTTCGACAACATCGCCACCGAAAACCACGACGTGGACAACAAAGTGTGGCTCATCGAATCCGGCACCTTTACCGTGCTGCGCCTCGACCTGGCTACTGGTAAATTCGAAAGCTTCGAGCCATTCCCCATTCCACGCCCGAATATCTACGACATTGCCTCGGACTCGCACAACAACGCCTACTTCACCGTTTTCGGTGATGATCGCATTGGCCGGATCGACGCGAAAACCGGCGCCATTACCTTCTACAAAACGCCCACGCCGAAATCCGGACCGCGCCGCATCAAAATGGACGCCGATGACCGCGCCTGGTTCAGCGAGAATCGAGGCGACAAAATCGGAATGTTCGATACGAAGACCAACGAATTCAAGGAGTGGCCGGCGAAAACTCCGGGCACCTACCCCTATAGCGCCGTCGGCGACAAGTATGGCCATGCGTGGGCCGGCAACGAGTACACGGACCGAGTGCTACGTGTGAACACCAAAACTGGCGACTCCGTCGAATATCTGCTGCCGCGCCACACCAACATGCGCAGCGCCACCGTCGACAATTCCACCGACCCCGCAACTTTTTGGCTTGGCAACAATCACGGCGCTTCCATCGTCAAAGTTGAGCCGCTGCCATAAAGCGCCGCGATCAATTTTTCCCGTCGCGCGGTGCGCCGGGTCGTTAGTTTTTTAGCGCCCGGCAAAGCGCCGGCCGTTTTTCCACGATGCTGGCGAAAGAGCCACGCCCGATTAGCGACTGATAAGCGGCGTGGTATAAAAATTCGCGGAGGATGGCGATGCGCATAGGCCCGTTCCTGGTGGTTGGCGTCCTATTGTTGCTCATCTGGATTGTCGGCTTCCTGGTCTTTCACGTCACCGATGTGGTGATCCATGTGTTCATTATTTGCGCGCTGATCTCCTTCGTGATTCATAAGTTTTGGGCGAAAGAGTGAAGCCTCCGGAATCGGACTCCTTTTGCGAAACGGCGATCGTCGATAATTCTTCGGGATAGCGGGCGATGAGCGACGGCGGAACGCGTACTTTGTTTCCCTGCAAAAGATTGAGCAGCTCCAACGCGTTCACCGCGGCTTTTCCCAGGTTGTGATTGTTCGCCACGACGTACGTGGCCGCGGTTTGCGCCGCAATTTCTTCGGTGCGCTCCTTCCAGTGCTCCAATTCCTTTTCCGAATACAGATAATCGTAGCGATCGCGCACGTTCGACTCCGCAAACCAGTTCTTGTAATTCCGGCCGTGCAAGCGAATGTATCCCACCGCGGAAGTCACATGCGCCGCGGGACGAATCGCGCGCCCCAGCAAGGGCTGATCGATGTTGCAGAGACCGACGCCCATCGACGCTAACCATTCCAGTATTTCCGGGCGGTTCCAGCTCGAATGCCGGATCTCCAGCACCATGGGATACTCGCTGAAGCGCGGAAGCAGTTGCTCAAGGTAAGCTCGATTTTCGCCGTTGTATTTGAAAGAAATCGGGAACTGCGCCAGCACCGCGCCGAGCCGGCCCTGCGAGGCAAGAACATCGAAACCGCGCTTTGTATCGGCTTCGTCGCCGGATTCGGGTCGAATGGTTTCCGCGGATGTGGACTGAACGTTAGCGGCCGGTGAATGCGTGAAGGCGCGATAGAGCTTCGCGGTGAAAACGAAGTTAGGATTTTCTTCCGCGACAATCCTGCACCACTCGCGTCCCACTTCCGGCTTAATCGGACCGTAGAACGAAGTATTGATTTCCACCAGATCGAAATAATCCGCGACGTACGCCAGCTTTCCCGCGCTCTTCGGCGAAGCGGGGTAGACGATCCCCTCCCAATCCTTGTATGACCAACCCGCGATGCCGACTTTTATTTTCCCGGACATACCATTTGTTTTTGAATATACAGCGGAGGAGCTAGAAGCAAGTCACGCCGTTACCACCTCTGGGCGGATTGACGAATGAAGATTCCATTGTCTTCTCACGGGCCCAACTGCTTTTTTGCATGAACGAGGACCGAGTCGGTGTCCGCCAAATTCGCGAGCGAGCCCTGCGCGAAATCTTTTGCGCCGCCGCCCTTGCCCGGAAATTGCTTTAGAGTTTCGCGGAGGAGCGCGCCCATATCGCCTTTCAAGCCTTTGGATTGGGCGAAAGCAAGATGACCCGTCAGGCGACTAGCCAAAAGAACCACGGCGTTCGCTTCAGCGACGATTTTCGCGGCGAGCAGGCGGAGATATTCCGGAGAAGCATCCTCGATGGCGGCTAGAACAAGTTGCGGCGCGCCGACGACCGCGGGCGGATTCGCCGCTAGCCGCGAGCGGGCTTCAAGTTCGGCGAGGCGTTCTTCGAGGCGCTTCACAGCGCTGTGCTGCGCGCGACGCTCGCCGGACAATTTCTCGATCATTTTGGGAACGTCGGGCAGGCCACAGCTTAAGAGAGAGCCAGATTGCGTGAGGGTAGCGTAATCGGAGCGGGCGGTGGCCAAGGCGCGGTAGCCGCAAACAAATTCGAGGCGCCAGGAATCGCGGCGGCGTTCGAGTTTTCGCGTGAGCAGCAACCCGGCTTGTCCGGTGCGAGCGAGATGCGTTCCGCCACAGGGCTGGCGGTCAAATCCTTCCACTTCAATCGCCCGTAAGATGCCCTCGCGGTCCACTTTCTTGCGGATGCCGGCTTCTTCCAGTTCCTGAGCGGTGCCGAAGGTAACGACGACCATACGATCTTCGAAGATGACTTCGTTGGTGCGGCGCTCGGCTTCTTCGATGTGGCGCGGAACGATGGAAGGCGCCTCGAGGTCGATGGTGGAGACTTCCCTGCCCAGATGGAACGAAATCGTCGGAAAGTTGAACAGTTCAATGAAGGCGGCGGAGAGCAGGTGCTGGCCAGTGTGCTGCTGCATGTGGTCGATGCGGCGAGACCAGTCGATTTTGGCGTGAACCGGACCGAGATCGACTTCCGCAGTAGTGTAGTGGACTACTTTTTCTTCCCCGTCCGCGACTTCCACAACGGGAGTGCCATTCAAAGTGCCCAGGTCGTGGGGCTGGCCGCCGGAAGTAGGGTAGAACGCGGTGCGGTCGAGCAGCACTTTCCAGCGGTCTCCTTCTCGTTCGCAGGAGAGGACTTGCGCGTCGAATTCGCGGAGGAAAGAATCGTGGTAGTAGAGCCGTTCAGTCATATTTTAGTCAGCCCTTGAGGGACCGGATATTCTCCTACGGCCCTGCCCGGGCTGAAAACTTTTTCCCAGCGATAGGGGCGCGCTCCAGGCCGCCTTGGAAATAGCTCAGGCATTCTTGGCCGCCCTAAGTGGGCCGAACAACTGGCTTTTTCTAATCGTCAAACGGGATGAGGAGAGGCGTTTTTGTGTGTCGAGAGAGAAGGTGCGCTCTTGTTTGTTTCAACGAGTTGCATCGGATCTATCTCGGTTTGGTGTGTCGAGATAGATCTTCGAAAAAGCTTCGGATCGACTTCCCAACGCAGAAAAGCCCCGTGCCGTTTCCCTCGCATGACAATGCTGCTGCTCAAAAGCATGGCCTCACATTACCAGCGTCCCAGCCCATCATGGCCGACTGCTCCTTTACCACGCATCGAAGGTAGCACTCCGTTTCGCAATTTCAAGTAGGTCGTGGGGGCTATTACGTACAGCCAACCGTGGAGTGAGCATTACAGCCGATTACCGATTCAAATGTCTGGCCTGCGGAAGTATCAACGAAGGAGGAGGCTTTGCCGAATGACACCCGCTCAACTGGCAATCTTAATCATCGTGATTGCAGCCATCGTCGCAGGCGCAATCATTCTTTTCATGCGCAACCGCAGCAGGCGACTCGAATCCCGTTTCGGGCCGGAATATCACCGGGCCGTGGCTGAAACCGGGAGCAGACTGAAGGCAGAGGCGAAGTTGGAGAAGGTTGAAAAGCGCGTGGAGAAGTACTCGATTCGTCCCTTGTCGGCAGCGGAACGGGACCGATTCCAACAGTCCTGGCGTGCGATTCAGACATTATTTGTGGACGATCCCAGCCGCGCTTTCACCGAAGCGGATCAATTATTGGTGCAAGTAATGGCGGCGCGCGGGTACCCGATGGCGGACTTCGATAACCGAGTAGAGGAGATTTCCGTCGATCACGCGCCGGTGGTCGAAAACTACCGGTGCGGCCATGAAATCGCGCTTGTTCACCGACAGGGCAACGCCACGACAGAGCAGCTTCGCCAGGGGATGATCCATTATCGGGCCCTGTTTGACGAACTCGTCGGACGCACGGAAATACCGCGTGCCCGAGTGGCTGGCGCAAGTTGATTACGAAAGAACTCAACACGATTTCCGGCGGGAATGGTCTCGACGCAATCCGCACATGAAGAGAGATCCCTCGCTGGACATTCTTCCGTGCGCCCTCGCCGGGCGCGGCTCGCTTTGATGACAACACAAGAAAAAAGCTCAGTCAGGACTCCTATGCTGATCGGATCGTCGGTTTCGGGATGACAAGACGGTGCAGATGGTGGCAAGTCAGAGGTGAAAGCACGCGAGTGGGTCGAGTTGTTGGTTTCGGGATGACACGCAAAAACAGCAACGAAATGAACTGAGGAGGAATTTACGATGAATGAATTCAAGAGACGAGAAAGGATTTTAGATCCAGAGAGACGCGCCAACGCCGAGGCAAGCGGGGCGACAGAATTTACGCCGGATTCGCCAGAACTTACGAGCGAGCATCGACCACTGATAACGCCCCCTCCGTCGCCGATTCCTATCCAGGCACAGCCTTCGAGCAGAACAACAACCGGCGCGGCAGCAGCCACTGCGACGGACGAACAGAAGGCGCCCTTGTTTACGCCAACGGAGGCAAATGATCTGCGCAGCCGATGGGACAGCGTGCAGGCAAGTTTCGTCGACCAGCCACGCAATGCCGTGGAGGAGGCGGATGAACTGGTTTCTGTGACGATGAAGAGGCTGGAAGAAATTTTCTCTGACGAACGCCAGAAGATGGAACAGCAATGGGGCAGGGGGGGCGATGCGTCGACAGAAGACTACCGGCGGGCGTTGCGGCGTTACCGGTCTTTCTTCACGCGCTTGCTATCGATTTAGGCTTCGGAGTTAGTTTCAGGAATCGAATTCCTGCGGCGGCTTCCCGCTTGCAACTTGAATCAGCGGCGAGAGCCGCCGTAGTTTTTGTGGAGGATGGCCGCGAGGATCAGGAGCAGACCGAGAAGTCGCAGAATGTAAACCCAAGGGCTGCCCTCATTGGGCTTGGCGAAAAAGCTAAGCGCAACGCGATTGCCGGCTTCAATAAGGAAAAACGCGGCGAAGGCGAGAAAGAGCAGATCGTGAGTGCCTCTCCAAAATTTCACGAAAAACACCGCAGAAATCAGAGAGGCCATGGCGATTACGCCGAGCAGAAAAGGAGCGAGGTGGATCACATTAGCTCTCCCAAACGAGTCCGAACAATAGCAGAAACATCGAGATGGCAGTGACCGTAAGGCGCGCCAGATAAAGATCCACATTGGGCAGAAGTATGAGATCTATGAAAACGAGCAGATTGGAGAGTGCCAGGCCCGAAAAACACAGGCCGCTCCAGAGCAGCAACTGACTCCTTCCCTGGTTGTAACCGCGCAGCAGGAAAACCGCGCAGATCAGGCTGGTAAGCGAGCCGAGGATGTAAACGATGGACGCCATGTTATTCCCGCTCCTTTTCCCGTTCCCTGGTAAAGCGAAATGCGCGCGCGAAGTCGCGCACGGCAGAAGAGGCCTTCGAATGGATGATGGTAGAAATGCGAACGACTTGCCGGCGATAGATATGATCGAGCGTTCCAATACGCCGGTCTGTTTGTTCGGAGCGTGACTCGTAGCGGTATTGTTCGGCGTCGCCCGGCAAAACGACTAAAAAGCGCTGCCTGGCCAAATCCTGCAGCAGAGCCTGGGTCTTTTTTGCGTCCACGTAAAGACGCCGCCCTACTTCCTGCGCAGACCAGGACTTGGGCTTGCTATTCCAGAGAAGGAGCAGCGCTTCCAAATGGGGAACGCTGTCGATCTCGTCCCAGACGAACTCGTAGATTTCGCGCTCTTCAGAGCTGCTTTCTGGCATGGGTCAGATTTAGAGATGCAGATGAGTTTCAGGATGCCATGAGGTATGAAACTCAACTCTCCTATGAACATCGCATGTTCAGGAAAAGCCATACCTAATTTCGTGTAGGGAGTTATGTTGCGTTTGAAACCGAACGACCACGGGCTTTGGGGCCGCTCCTCTTAAGATGCAGGCGAACATGGTGAGGGACAGCGGAGTGTGATATGTTCATGGCACTTCACTTCACTGGCAGGAGGTTAGTCGATGAAAAAGCTGATACTAGGTATGGCGATAGCGACGCTGGCGTTACCGTTGCTGGCAGCGCTCAAAGTAGGAGAGAAAGCTCCGGACTTCTCGGCCCGTGCGTCGCTGGCCGGCAAAGAATTCGACTTCTCGCTGGCCAAAGCCCTGAAGAAAGGTCCGGCGGTAGTCTATTTTTATCCCTCGGCCTATACCAAGGGCTGCGATCTGGAAGCACACACATTCGCTGAAAACAAAGATAAATTCGACGCCGCGGGAGCGACGATCATCGGCGTGTCCGGCGACAGCATACAGCGGCTGGATCAATTCTCCGCCGATCCGGATTATTGCGCCGGAAAATTTCCGGTGGCTTCCGATTCGGATGGAAAGATCGCGGCTTCCTATAATCTGAACATGGCGGCAGCGAAAGAGGGCGCGAAAGACGTGCGCGGCGTGGCCATCGACCATGGGTTCATCGAGCGGCAAACATTTGTGATCGGCAAAGACCACAAGATCATCGCGGCGTTTTCGTCGAAGGACGACAACCTGCAGCCGGATCAGCACGTGACGAAATCGCTCGAGATCGTGGAACAGTTGCACAAGTAAAGTCGTCGTAAGGGATTGTTGGTTTTGAGCCGGCGGCCTTTGGGCCGCCGGTTTTTTTTGTGCGCAATGCGGAGAGGGATTCTTCGCGCAACGGCGGCGCGATGTTGGAGCGTGTGAAGGAAGCACGTCGATACATTTGCAGTGAGATTTGCACACGAAGAGAGATCCCTCGCCTCACTGAAAACCGTTCGGCCTCGGGATGACAAGGCAGTGGGGATGGTGGCGAGTCGGAGGTAAAAACAAGCTGGTGGGGCGAGTGAGGGAACAAAGGCAGAACACGGCGGCGCGAAGCCTGTGCACGACTGCCACGACAGCGAAGGGCGGTCTTCGCGCAAGTGCGCGCCTAGAATGACGCCGCGACGTTGGAGCGGGTGAAGTGCACGTGGGTACGTTCGCGGTGGACGCTGCACACGAAGAGAGATCCCTCGTCGCTCAGTGCGGCACTAACGGCCGCACATTCGCTCACTCGGGATGACAACGTAAAAGCAAAGGCAACTTCTGGCGGACTAAAGTCCGCCGCTACAATGCCCGAACCACGAAGAGGGATTCTTCGCGCAAAACCAGCGCTCAGAATGACGGCGTAAACCCCGAAGCAAGAGAACGACGCGACGCGGGGCGGCGCTAGGCGTGGGGATGCGCGAGGTAATGCTGGCGGAGCAGGTCCTTGCCGTAGTCGTTGCCGTTGGGCGTGCGCACCACGCAATGGATGTGCTGGCGCGTGGGCATGGAGGGATCCTTGGCGAACTGCTGCAGATTCGCCGGGCGCTGGTGATCGAATTCGATCAATAGCACCGGGCTGTGCACACGGTAATAGTAGACGCTCTTGTCGTCAGCGCCGCCGATCCAGGCGAACCAGGTGCGGTCGATGTGACGCTTCACCTCGTCCATTTTGATGCGCGCGTGGCCTTCGTCCATGTGCCCAATGTAAAGATCGACGAGATCGAGCATTTGACTGCGCTGCTTCGTGGCAAAGCTGGAGACCGGCGCGCCGGCGTAATCGAGCACAACGTTATCTTTGAAGGCTTCGGTAAGGTTGTAATCCTGCGTTTTGGTCGACTTCAGCACAGCCTTGGCTTTCTGCTCGTCATTCAGCGCGAGCAGCATGGACAGGCCCTGGGCCTGCTCCTCCTGCAGCACGGAGAGGCCCTTGTACTTGCCGGAGGTCGCGACAGTGGGCTCGGAGCCGGTGAAGAACGGAGTGGCGACGACCTGATCGCCGAGCATGACCAGTAGAACCACTCGCCGAGAAAATCGTGGTCGTTGGACATTTCGCCCAGCGTTTCGTTGAGGCGCATGATGTTGCGGATCTGCTCGAAGCCACGCGCGCTGAGAGCGGCGGACAACATGCCGAAGGCGGCGTCGCGCTGCGCGTCGGACATCTCCAGGAAGCTGACGCCCTGGCGCACGTAGAAATGTTGGTTCATCCATTTGCGCCATTCGGGATCGTCTACCGAAAACATGGTGCGGTTGCGCTGCTCGGCCGTGAGGCTGGCGAGAAAACGCTCGGTGGCGCTGCGCACCGGCGCGTTCGAGACTCCGGTGGATTGAATGCCGAAAAGGCCCGGCTCGACTTCGCCGTTCGTGGTGATGCCCTTGAACGGCTCGGCGAGACCTTTCTTCTCCGCGTCAATAGACATCTGACGGTAATGCTCGCGGCGCTCGGCGACCGTCTGGGCGAAGGCGTAAGGCGCGAGGATGAGGCTGGGAAGCACGCCGGTGAGGAACATGCGCCGTGAAAAGCCTTTTTTGTCGCGCGCGTGGCTGTGCGAGTGCGCGTGATCGTGTGTGTGTGCGTGGTCGGAAGAATGGGGGTGCGAGTGCGCTGCGCCACCGTGGAAGTGTAGGTCGCTCATAATTGGGCGGATTATATGCCCGCGAAGCGGAAGGTCAACAGCGTTAAATTTTGTGCACGTGCCGGCGTCGAACCAATGTGCTCCCTGCAAATTCGCTTGTGTAACGCGAAGAGTGGGAAGAGAATACGCGCAATTCCAAATAATCGTTGAGTTGCGGGATGTTGCGGCACGAGCCGCGCAGGAGGTTTTCTTGACAATGCACAAGGGCTCTCGATCGGCGCTGATCGTGTGTGCGCTGGGCATGTGCGCATGGTTTGGCGCTGCTGCGGTTGCGCACGGGCAAGCCGGCGCGAAAAACGGCGAGTGGCGCACCTACGGAGGCGATCTCGGGAGCACTCGCTACGCGCCACTGGATCAGATCAACGCGGATAATTTCAGCAAGCTGCAGATTGCCTGGCGCTTCAAAACGGACGCGCTTGGGCCGCGTCCGGAATTCAAGCTGGAAGCGACGCCGCTGGAAGTACACGGCGTGGTTTATTCGACGGTGGGAGCGCGGCGGGACGTGGTGGCGCTCGACGGAGCCACAGGCGAAATGCTGTGGATGCATCGCGAAGACGAAGGAGCGCGCGGAACGAATGCGCCGCGGCAGCTTTCCGGGCACGGGTTGGCGTATTGGACCGACGGAAAAGAAGAGCGAATTCTGTACGTCACGCCGGGATACCGGCTGGTTGCGCTGGACGCGAAAACCGGAGTTCCCGCGCAAGGCTTCGGCGCGAATGGGATGGTGGATCTGAAGAGGGATGATGACCAGGATATCGATCTGGTGACCGGAGAAGTGGGGCTGCACTCGACTCCAGTGGTGGCCAAAAACGTGGTGATCGTCGGCGCGGCGCACCTTGCCGGAGGCGATCCGCACAGCCGGAAAAACGTGAAGGGATATGTGCGCGGGTTCGATGTGCGTACCGGCAAGCGCCTGTGGATTTTTCATACCATTCCGAGCCCGGGCGAATACGGCATCGATACGTGGGAGCGCGATTCGTGGTCCTACACCGGCAACACGGGTGTGTGGGGTCAGATTTCCGTCGATGAAGATTTGGGGCTGGTGTATCTGCCGGTGGAATTGCCCACGGGCGACTATTACGGCGGCGACAGGCCCGGCAACGGACTGTTCGGCGAGAGCATCGTGGCGGTGGATTTGCAGACCGGCAAGCGCAAGTGGCATTACCAGCTCGTGCATCACGGCTTGTGGGATATGGATATCCCCTGCGCGCCGATCCTGACGGATATCACCATAAATGGCCGCACGGTGAAAGCGCTGGCGCAGCCGACCAAGCAGGCGTTCCTGTATGTTTTCAACCGCGAGACGGGCGCGCCGATCTGGCCGATCGAAGAGCGTCCCGTACCGAAAGGCGATGTGCCGGGCGAGTGGTATTCGCCGACGCAGCCCTATCCGACGAAACCGCCCGCATATGACGTGCAGGGAGTCGCGATCGACGATCTGATCGACTTCACGCCGGAGCTGCGCGAGGAGGCGGTGAAGCTGGTATCGAAGTACAAGATCGGATCGCTGTTCACGCCGCCGGTGGTGAGCAAGGCGGATGGTCCGATCGCGACGATTCACGTGCCGGGTTCGCTCGGAGGGGCGAACTGGCCGGGAGGATCGTACGATCCCGAGACGCACAAACTCTACGTGTTTTCGCAAAGCGCCCTTGCGTTGCTGGGCCTGGTGCCCACGCCGGGGCCGGGATTTTCGGACATGGAGTTTGTGCAGGGCAAGGACGGCGTCACGCCGCAGTGGAACCGGCCGGCTGGAGCGCCGCCACCTCCACGAGTGAATCGCGAATCGGCGCCGGCTGGCGGAGAAGCAGGGGCGACGCTGACCGTGCACGGAATGCCGCTGCTCAAACCTCCCTATGGACGCATTACCGCGTATGACATGGACAAGGGCGAAATCGTCTGGCAAGTAGCGCATGGCGAGACGCCGGACGGCGTGAAAAACAATCCCGCGCTAAAGGGCCTGAATATTCCGCGCACCGGGCAAAACGGAATTATCGGTGTGCTGACGACGAAGTCGCTGTTGATCGCCGGCGAGCCTCTTTTCACCACCACGGCGAACGGCCGTGGGGCGATGATGCGCGCGTATGACAAGGCCACGGGCAAGGAAGTGGGGGCAGTGTTCATGCCCGCTCCACAGAGCGGATCGCCCATGACCTACATGCTCGATGGGCAACAGTACATTGTAATCGCCGTGAGCGGGCAGGGATTTCCGGGAGAACTGATAGCGTATCGGCTGCCGAACTAAAGGCAGTGGCGAGTGGCTGGTGGCAAGTGGCTAGTTCAAGCGAAAGCTCGCGCTGAAGGCGCTTCGCGCGGATGTTTGGCGGCTCGGACAACTGCGAGCGGCACTCGTAGAAATTCGCCAAGGAGATTCATTCCATGCGAGTAACGATCCCTTTAAAAATCGCGGTGGGGATGCTGGCAATTGTGGCGTTTCCGGCGCTGGCGCAGGAGCCGCACCCGACGTGCAATCATTGCCAGGCGACGTACATACCTGTGAGCGAACTCGACGCCTATACCAAGCGCGCGATTGAGAATCACATTGTCGACCAGCAGGTGCGGTCGGTCGATATCGGCAAAGTGCAGATCGGAATTGGCATGGTCACGCGCCTGCGGCTGCAGCCTGGCCAGGCAAATACCGGCGAGGCGGTCGCGGAGCACGATCAGGTAAGCGAGGTTTATCACGTGATTGACGGCTCGGCGACGCTGCTGACTGGACCCGATCTGGTTGACGCGAAGCAGCGCCCCGCGACGATGAAAACGGTGCGTGAACAAAATGGGCCCGGATTCAGCGCGAAAGCGATTGCAAATCCCGAGACGCATGAATTGAAGGCTGGCGACGTGATCATCATTCCGGCGGGCGTGGGCCACTGGTTCACGCGCATCGACGATCACATCACCTATGTGATGGTGCGCATCGATCCGGATAAAGTTGTGCCGCTGAAGAGCGAAGCGCAGTCGAAAGCTTTCTTGGCGAGTCCCGCCACGCGATAGCGGG
This sequence comes from Candidatus Acidiferrales bacterium, assembly GCA_035551975.1. GTDB lineage: Bacteria > Acidobacteriota > Terriglobia > Acidiferrales > UBA7541 > Palsa-295. The sequence continues at coordinate 25,013 of DASZMG010000183.1, forward strand.
ACGAACGGGCAATCCGGAAGGCTCGCGGAAGCTGCACCGCAGAGCGCCGCCACGCAGTAGAGGACGTTTAAGCGTAGTAAAAGTAAAACGGCTTGTAGCGAATTTTCGCGGGCCCGTAGACAACTGCCGTCATCTTACCTTTGTCGGTTGGCGCAACTTGCCATTCCAAGTCATTCCCGTGTTCGCTCACGAGCTGCAAATACTGCTCAACCGCTGAGCGAGATGTATCCGCGTGAAGGATGAATAAGTCTGCCCCATCCCGCACATACACCCAAGGTATTCTGTCATCTACATAGCCGCCGATCTTCACATCGTTGGTCTGTTCGAGCCAAGCTCTGAGGCGTCGATGAAACTCGGTTTTAGTAATGGGCTGTTTTTTGGTGACGCGCTCCATGGCCATTTGTGTGTCGATGGATGCTGTTTACGGTAAAAGAACGGTGGCGTTGCGCTTGGGGACGTAACCGACCGGGATGCGCGCGATTTCCTTCATGGAGGCAAGGTTAACGGCGGAGACGTCGTTGGTCACGGCGTTGGCGATGTAGGCGGTCTTGCCGTCCGGCGTGAGCGTGAGCCACGCCGCGCCCATTCCACCGAGATAGACGCTGCCGATCGGTTTCAGATCGGGCAGCGAGTAGGTGTAGAGAGAATTATTCAGGCGGCTGTTCACCACGAGCATCTTCTGATCGGGAGTGACGGCGATTCCGTGCGAAACGTCCGCGCCTTCCGGCACGGTTTTTTCGCCGGCAGGCAGCGCTGCGTGCTCGACGCGCTTGATTTCCTTGCGCGACGCGAAGTCGATCACGGCGAAACCATTCAGATCGGTAAGCTGCACGAAAACCCACTTGGTCGAGCCGTCGGGATTTTTTGAGATGGCCATGGGACGCACGCCCGCGCCCATATCCACGGACCAAGCCAGTTCGTTGGTGGCGGTGTCGACCACGTTGACGGTTTTGCCTGCAATGGATCCCGCGACGGCGAATTTACCGTCCGGCGTGATGTAGGGATTGTGGATGCCGCCCTTGATGTGAACGGTGGCAATGCGCTCCAGTTTGGCGGTATCGACCACATCAAGACCGCCATTCATATCGCGAATGGCGACGTAGACGCGGCGGCCGTCGGGAGTAATCGCGACATTATTCGGGTGGCCGCTCAAGGCGATGTGCTTAGTGACTTTGAGTGTTTTCCCGTCGATGACGTCAAGCGTCGCATCAGCCTCGTCGCTGATGTAGAGGCGGCTGCCGTCGGGCGCGGCGGTGACGCCGTGATTCACTTCAATACCGTCAATCACGCCGACCACTTTGTTGGTGTTGGGATCGATGACGTCGACGTTGTCGCCCGCGCTGTTGGTCTGGATGATGCGGACCTTCAGCTTGGGCAGCTTGGGCGCGGCCAGCGAAGGCAGGGCTGCGACGCAAAAACCGGCCACAGTCAGCAGGGCAAGACTGGTAATCGCCTTTCTCTTTGCAGTCATGGTGCTCTCCTTCGTTTCAATGCCGAATTACTGGCCTTGCTTATCCGTTTGGCCCATCACGAACGCTTTCAGCGTGAGCCACTCCGGATCGTTCTGCGAATTGAAATGTTTGCCACCGCTATGGAAGAAATCGCCGCCCGCGGACTCGGCCAGGGGATGGATCAGCAGCGGGCTTTCGAGATTGCCGGGAAAGGCCACGCGCTTCACCAGTTCGAAATTCTCCCGCGACTGTACGTCATCCCAGGTGGTCGCGCCAGGCGAGAGTGGGACGAGATGCAGGCGGACATTGTTGGTGCTATGGCAGGAAACGCAGCGGGCATGGCCGGGGCGCTTCTTCAGGAAAATGGGCTCAACCTTATCTTTGAAATATTCATAATCGAGCGAACCGCTCGCGGCGGGCTGGCTGGGCGATTCGCCCTGCGCGCCTACCATGCGCGAACCGCCCACAACACAAATCGCTCCAATCAAAACAAACAGCGGAAGATAGCGTGTCTTCACAAGGTCTCCACGAAGCTGTGGCCCACAGAATGGGGGTATTTTATGCTTCGCAAGGCATTGCTGCAAATGAAAACAGACACCTTAATCGGCACGGCCGGCACAGGTAAATCGTCCCTAGCACTGGGACATGTGAGACTTGGCGCTTATGTGCCGAGTACAACACGGTACCAGGACTCTGGATGGCTCAGAACGGTACGAAAAGGGGATACGGACAAGCACGAGCCGCAGGCGAGAATTCACTTGTTGTAAAAAAAGCGGGCTAGGGGAAAACACCTTTGAAGTTAGTCAAACATGCGATTGGGATGTTAGCCGCTCTACTTTTCCTCACTATGTCTGCAAAAGCCGACACGGTGACTGTCTATTTCAACGGCAGCTACGACTTCGCAAACAATGGCGTCGGGATACCGCTCTACGGCGGCACGATGGACGGACAGAGCGAGGAGTTTTATTGCGTGGATTACAGCCACGAAATTTATGGGAATACGAACTGGAAGGCGACCGTGACGCAGATCGGCGCCACCACAAACTACAGCGGCACTCGCCTTGACAACGCGACGGACTACATGGAAATCGCGTGGCTGCTCGATCAGTCGCTGGTTTCGACGAACCAAACAACACAGGCCGAACTGCAGTGGGCGGTATGGAGCTTTTCCGGCGGCGGCAATCCCTACGGAACGAACTCTACTTTGCTGACGGAGGCTCTGAACGCCGTCCACAACGGATTCACTGACTACAACTGGGAGATACTGACCCCGACGGGCAGTTACGGACAGGAATTTTTTGTGCGGACACCGGAGCCTTCCACTCTGCTAATGCTGAGCGGTGGGTTGATCGGATTGTTCTTCCTGCGGCGCCGCGGCCAGCTCTGCTGCTGAACTCAAGGTTTCTAGCGTGGAGTTAATTCCTACAACATAGGGACGGCCTGCCCCGGCGAAAAGTTGGGACAGGCCTTTTTTCCGGTGGTTTGAAAGCGTGAGAGCAAGCTCCTTCGGGGGCTAAGCCCGATGTAACCGGACGAAAAATCGAAGAGAGATCCTTCGACTCCCTTCGGTCGCTCAGAGCGTGTGACGTTATTCCGAGAAACGCGAATTTTGTCGCGCAACTCGATTCTTTTCAGTATCGATTTTCGCGCAAAATCAAAAAAGTCACAGCCTCTCAGGATGACACTGCGAGACAATCTGCTGTCAGCGGAACAGCGCGACGAGCAATAAAAGCACGGCTGAAAACTGACAGGGCCACATCAGATAGACCGGCCAGGGCGACCACCCATATTTCGAACGAAGGGCCAGGTAATGCGCTGACAATTCCCAATCGTCCTGGTGAGGAAATGGATGGATGGTCTCCCGAACCGCCCCCTGGTCTGTCTGCTGATCTGTCTCCTGCTCCGTGTCCTGATCTGTACCCTGATACAGCGCCGTCAGTTTGCATTTGATCTGATGTACCAAAAACAACGAGGCGGCAAGCAGCCAGATTCCAATTGCCGGAATGGGATTATTCAGCACGATGAAGACAACGTAGTCGACGCTGTGCCTCATAGGACTTCCCCTCTTACGACAAACTGAATACGACGTCGATGGTGGTGTCGACTTCGACAGCTTCGCCGTTCAACATGGTCGGCTTGTAGCGCCATTGCTTCACGGCATCGAACGCCGATTTCATCAAGAGCGGCGGGCCGGAAACAAACTGCAGCTCGCGAATGCCTCCGTCCTTGCCGATAATCGCGTGAAGCACGATGGTGCCGGAAACGTGCGCTGTTTTTGCAATCGGAGGATATTCTGGTGAAACTTTGTTGATGAGCGAAGCGGCTTCAACGTTACCTCCAACGCGAATGCGTTGCGGCGCGTTCGGCGGCGGAGGTGGCGGACCAGCGGGTCCACTGCCGATGAGTCCACCGAGGACGTTTCCCGTGCCGCCCGAAACACCTTCACTGCTGTTGGTATAAATCACCGGAGCTTCGTCCTTCACCACGGAGATGTTTTTTGGAATTACCGTGGGGGCGGTCATCTTCTGAATATTTATGACCTTGGGCATTTTCACCTCTTTCACCACGGGCTGAGGTGGAGGAGGTGGTGGCGGGGGCGCAGGAGCCACGAGAAATGTATTGAGCATTCCTTTTGGAAGAGCCTCGGTATAAATCAGGGGCAGCAAAATAAACGTGACCAAGATCATGGCCTGAATTAACGCCGACAGGGTTACAGCCCAAGGTTTGTTCGTCTTCTTCATTTCACCGGATACTACGAGATCGTTGAACATGTTCGAGTCACCCTTCCGCTGGGCAGCGTCTTGAGTTCCGATTGTTGGAAGGCAATTGCCGCGCCAAACGGCGAGGTGGGAAACTATGCGGAATCAGCGAGGTGCTGGTATCCGATATTCAACGCGCCGTACGGATGGAATTTTTCACTGACGATGCGTAACTCGTACCTACAGGAAAATCTGGATTGATTTACATAGATCTTTACGGAAAGCAAAAAACAGAGGAATTAGCGGCAAATTGTCGATCAGAAAATATGAGATGAATATCGCGCCGAGACATCGGTGAGATTCGGAGGCGCGGCACGATGAGCGGCGCGGATCGAACTAGCCGGGATGATCGCGTTGCGAACGGCAAATCCGCTTGCTGAACGCGTTTATTTTTGATGTGGAGGAGGCGTAACCAGAGCAGCGAAGCGGCGAATCATCGCGTCCGATTTGCTGAGAGCGTAAAGTTCACCGTCGGCACCCACTGCCAAGCGAACGTCGGCGCGCCCGCCGCCGTACACGACACCCTCCGGATCAGTTTTGGGGTTTTGATGCTGCTGGTCATACCAGCCGGTGGTGGCAGCGCCAGCGCCGGGCAATCGCCGGTCCTGCGCCGGAGTGCCACCGCGCTTGGCGTAGGTCTCCGCGATAATGTCGAACATGCGAGCTTTCGCCGGCTGGCCGGAAGAGTCCGCAGGCTTGTACATAATCTGCAACTCGTGAATGGTGGCTTGATGATCGCGCTCGCTGTGAGAGGCGAGCATCTCGTTGAGATCGACGTAGAAGATGCGGCCGGTGGTCATGTCGTTAAAAATATATTTGCCACGCAAGCCGGGCATCAGCTTGCCACGATAGACATAGCCGCTGCCGATGGAATCGCCCTCACGATGGCTGTACACAGCGGCGGGGTAAAGTGGCGTAACAGGCTCTGCCAGACCTTCGACGGTGAGGCGATCCTTTTCGGGGAACGGCACGGGAGGATCCATGAGGCTGCCTGTCTTGCCGGCCGGGTCGATGAAGACCTGCTCGTTCCCTTCCCTTTCGGAATAGCCGTAGTTCCCGCCCTTTGAAACGATATTGATTTCTTCCCATTCGTGCAGGCCGATGTCGTTCACGAGAAAAGTTTTGGTGGGAACGTCCCAGGCCATGCGATGCGGGTTGCGCAATCCGTAGGCGTAAATTTCCGGGCGCGCGATGGAAACAGAAACGAAAGGATTCGGATCTGGACCCGTCGAGGGGATGCGATAGCGGCCGTTGGCGCTGAGCATGTCGGCAGGGCGAAGGTTCAGGTCCGGAGTAATCCGAAGGATTTTGCCGACCAGCGTATCGAGGCGCTGCGGAAGCGTGTGGCCGGGGCCGGGCGTTTCGCCCTGCGCGCCATCTCCCACGGCGATGTAGAGATTGCCGTAATCCGGGCTGCCGGGCTTGGCAAGCGGGCTGAATTGGATGTCCCCGGTGGGGTGATTGCGGTCGAACGCGATGCGTAGAATTTCACGCGCGGTGCCTTCGAAAGTGGCGTTGCGAATATTGGTGTCGGTCCATTCGATGAGCACCGATTCAAGGTTCGCGGGACCGGCGGGAGGATCGACGGCCGGGGTGAGCGTATAGCCAGCAAGGTTTAACGACGGGATGCCATCATTGACCGGGGCAGGATTGCCCGGCAAAGCGCGCTTTTCAACATGCACCGTATAGAACTTGCCGTTCTTGGCATAGCCGGGATCGAAAGCGAAAGAGACAATCCCAGTGGCGTTGCCGCTATCCGAGGCGAACTTCGGAAACATTTGGGCGAAGTTCAGGTAGGGAGTGAACTGCTTGGTGCTCTTGTCGAGGATGTACAGTGTTCCGTTCTGATCGTTGACGAAGAAACGGGACGCAGACAGAGGCGCATTCGCCGGCTCAGAACGCATGGAGCTAACGCGGCCGAGCTGGCCCTTGAAGTCAACGCTGGGCTTGGGCACACCGCCGTGGGTGGACGAAGAAAGCGGTAGCGCCACATAGTCCTCGAGCAGGACGGCAGTGCCATCCTTGGAGACCTGCGATTCGGAAGGATACTGCGCCGGATACTGAGCGAGAGCAAAGGAGGCGGAGAGAACGATCGCGGAAGCGATCAGCAAAAGACGACCCAAGGAAAAGGACACAAAACGCACAGTGATCTTGCTCACTCGCATGGCTACAAAAGCCTCCCGTTATTCACTTTGGTGCAACATTCCGGCATGACGCCCGCATGACGATGGATCGGCGGGGCCGATTCGAGTAGCGGCTAATCTACACTCGGCTGCCCCGGTCCGCAATGCGTAAGCAGGCGGCGGGGCTAAAGCGGGAAAGGTTCGCGGACGATTAGGGTGGCAGGTGCCGGAGCAGGACCGCTGAGGAACCACTCCGAGGCGACCGTTCGGGTACGGAAGCATCAAGGAGAGCGGCATGGCTACCAAAGAAGCTGGTTTGCAACCGCAAGGCAACCGCGAATTGTGTCGTCGCCCAAACGCAGCGAACCGACAAACGAGGAGATCTCCGTGCGAGCTTACGAAATTTTTCTCACGCGCGGGGGAACTCATGGATCGGACCTGGAAGATTGGCTCCAGGCGGAACGAGAGCTGCGGCGAGCGAACTAGCTTCATCTGGCAGCGCATCGCCCCCCACCAAGAGTAGTGACTCAGTGCACGCCGGGAGAACAAAGTTGCTGAAACCTGTCTCAACACTGAAAGTATTACCGAAAGTGCCGGCGGCGCTAGGTCAATTAACCCAAATCGCCCACAACTTGCGATGGAGCTGGGACCATGCCGCGATCGAACTGTTTCGCAGGCTCGATGCGGATTTATGGGAAAGCTGCGGGCGTAATCCCGTGGTTCTGCTCGGAAGTGTGGAGCAGTCGCAATTGGAAGAAGCTGCCCACGATGAGGCTTTTCTCGCGCACATGCGCGGAGTAGCGGAACAACTCGAGCACTACATACAAGGCGAAGCCACCTGGTTCCATCGCGAGCACGCGCAGCAAAAGGAACTGCTGGTGGCATATTTCTCCGCGGAATTCGGGATCACCGAGTGCCTGTCAATATTCGCGGGCGGGCTGGGTGTGCTGGCCGGCGATCACCTGAAGGCCGCGAGTGACCTGGGCATCCCGCTGGTAGGCGTAGGTCTGCTCTACCAACAAGGTTATTTCCGGCAATACCTCAACGCGGCGGGTTGGCAGCAGGAAGCGTTTGAAGACAACGATTTTCACACGCTACCTATCCGGCTGATACCAGACATAACGGTCCACATCGATTTGCCCGACGGAGCGATTGCCGCACAGGTGTGGTGCGCGAATGTGGGCCGGCTGAAACTGTATCTGCTGGATACGAACATTCCGTCGAACCGGCCAGAGCACCGAAACATCACTGAGCAACTGTATGGCGGGGATGTGGAGATGCGGCTGCGGCAGGAAATTGTATTGGGCATTGGAGGATACCGGGCACTGGAAGCGCTGGGGCTGCAACCGACGGTCTATCACATGAACGAGGGGCACTCGGCATTCCTTGGACTGGAGCGGGTGGTGCGGCTGATGGAAACCGAGAGACTATCGTTCCAGGAAGCGCGGCTGCTCGCTTCGGCCAGCCTGATTTTTACCACGCATACACCGGTGGCCGCGGGGCACGATTATTTTTCAGGGCCGCTGATGGATCGCTATTTCGGCGAGTACGTGCGCCGGTTTGGAATCGGACGCAACGATTTCCTGGCGCTGGGCCGGAAGCAGCCCTGCGATGAAAACGAAGAGTTCTGCATGACGGTGCTGGCGCTACGGCTGGCCACGGCGCGCAACGGCGTAAGCAAATTGCACGGCGAAGTCTCGCGGCACATGTGGAACGAGATTTGGAACGGAATCCCCGAGCCGGAAGTACCGATCGGGCATGTGACCAACGGCGTTCACTTTCGAAGCTGGGTGTCGTTTGAAATGAACCTGCTTTACGACAGGTATCTTGGGCCGAAGTGGCGAGAGGAGCCTGCGGATCACAAGCTTTGGCAACGCGTCGAGTCGATTCCCGCACCGGAATTGTGGCGAACGCATGAGCGCCGGCGCGAGAGACTGGTGGCCTACGCGAGGAAAAAGCTGCGGGAACAACTGATTGGGCGCAGCGCGCCGCAATCCGCGGTAGACGAATCCGAGGAAGCGCTCAGCCCGGATGCGCTGACCATCGGGTTCGGGCGGCGGTTTGCGACCTACAAACGCGCCACGCTGATTCTGCGCGACCCAGAGCGATTGGCCAGGATTCTCAACAATCCCGAGCGGCCCGTACAAATTGTGTTTGCCGGCAAGGCGCATCCGCACGATGACGCTGGGAAGCACCTGATTGAAGCGGTGGTCAATCTGGCGAAGCGCCCCGAATTCCGGAGAAGGATCGTCTTTCTAGAAAACTACGACATGGGCATTGCCCGCTACATGGTGCAAGGCTGCGACGTCTGGCTGAACACACCGTTACGGCCTTTGGAGGCCAGCGGCACGAGCGGAATGAAGGCACAGGCCAATGGCGGGATCAATGTGAGCACGCTCGACGGCTGGTGGGACGAAGCCTGGCAGCATGCGGCGAAACACGATGTGGGATGGGCCATCGGAAACGGCGAGAACTATGCGGATCCGGCGCAGCAGGACGAGATCGAGTCGGAGGCGTTGTATCAACTGTTGGAACGAGGCGTGGTCCCCACATTCTATGAACGCCGCGCGGATGGCCTGCCGATGAAGTGGATTGCCATGATGAAGGCGTCCATTGCGCAGTTGTGTCCTGAATTCAATATGCACCGCGCGGTAATGCAGTACGTGGATTTTTACTACGCAACTGCCCATCAACGGTACTTGGCCCTGCATGAGATCGATTCAGCCAAGGCAAAAGAGCTTACCGCGACGCTGGCCCGGCTGCGTTCGGCGTGGCCAAGACTGACGGTAGAAGCGCTGCCCGACGGCGCCGCGAAAATCGAACTGGGCGAGCAGATACATGTGAGCGCAAATGTGCGGCTCGATTCCCTTTCGCCCGAGGACGTTTCCGCGCAGGCGCTGATCGGGCGGCTGGATGCACATGGGGAGATCGTCGATCCGGTGATTGTGCCGATGCATGCAGAGCGCAGGGGCGATCAGGGGAGCTATGTGTTTGAGGCGATGACGCAAGCCTCCAAGAAGAGCGGCATGTTCGGATACACTATTCGCGTGCTGCCGCGCGAAACAGAATACGTAAATGCGTTCTCGACCGATCTGGTAAAGTGGGCCAGTCCGCGAGCGAACGGGCACTGAGTATTTAACAGAAATCCTGAGCAAAAATACTTGGCGCAAGCTAACTTCGCCGGAGTGACTCGAAAGGAAACCTTCCATGTGCGCAGATTTCGCAAGCCCCGTACGAATCAGTGATTCGGTTACGCCGCTCACGGCCGATGAAGAGCGCAAAATCGACGCGTACTGGCGCGCGGCGAACTATTTGTCCGTGGGGCAAATCTATCTTTACGACAATCCGCTGCTTCGCGAGCCGCTGAAGATCGACCACATCAAACCGCGGCTGCTGGGACATTGGGGCACCACACCGGGGCTCAATTTCATTTACGTGCACATGAATCGCATCATCAAAAAGCACAATGTGAACGCGCTTTTTATCGCCGGGCCGGGACACGGTGGGCCGGCGCTGGTAGCGAACACCTATCTGGAAGGAACGTACAGCGAAGTTTATCCGAACATTCCGCAAAACCAGGAAGGAATGCGGCGGCTGTTCAAGCAGTTTTCTTTCCCCGGCGGGATTCCCAGCCACGTTGCGCCGGAAACACCCGGCTCAATCCATGAAGGCGGCGAACTCGGCTATTGCGTCGCGCACGCTTTCGGGGCGGCTTTCGACAATCCTGATTTGCTAGTTTGCTGCGTGGTGGGGGATGGAGAAGCGGAAACCGGCCCGCTGGCGGCGAGCTGGCATTCGAACAAGTTCCTGAACCCCGCAAGAGACGGCGCGGTGCTGCCCATCCTGCACCTGAACGGTTACAAGATCGCAAATCCGGCTGTGCTGGCCCGCATGAGCGACGAAGAGTTGATGCACTTGTTCGTCGGTTATGGCTATAACCCGCATTTTGTGGAGGGCGACGATCCCGCGATAATGCATCAGCTTATGGCGGCAACCATCGACGCCGTGTTCGAAGATATTCGCAGGATTCAAACCACGGCCAGGACGCAAGGGCTCGCGAGTTATCCGCTGTGGCCCATGATCGTGATGCGCACGCCGAAGGGATGGACAGGTCCGAAGATGGTGGAGGACAAGCCCGTCGAGGGAACGTGGCGATCGCACCAGGTTCCCTTTTCGGACATCGCGGCGAAACCAGAGCGCCTGGCACTGCTTGAAAAATGGATGAAGAGCTACCGGCCGGAGGAACTGTTCGATTCTGGTGGAAAACTGAAACCGGAAATTGCCGAACTCGCGCCAACAGGCACACTGCGGATGGGAGCAAACCCGCGAACCAATGGCGGGTTGCTGCTGAAAGACCTGCGCATGCCGGATTTCCGGGATTACAAAGTGGATGTGCCGCGGCCGGGCACGGTGACCTCCGAAGCAACGCGCATGCTGGGCCGCTTTCTGCGTGACGTGATGAAAATGAACGAGAAGGCCCAAAATTTCCGCGTGTTTGGGCCGGATGAGACGGCTTCGAACCGGCTGGACGCGTTGTTTGAGGTCACCGACAAGTGCTTTATGGGCCCGATACTACCGACCGACGAGCACATTTCGCACGACGGCCGCGTGATGGAAATTTTGAGCGAGCATCTGTGCCAGGGCTGGCTGGAAGGATATCTGCTGACGGGACGTCACGGATTCTTTTCGTGCTACGAAGCGTTCATTCACATCATCGACGCCATGTTCAACCAACATGCCAAATGGCTGAAGGTGACCCAGAATATTCCCTGGCGGCGACCGATTGCTTCGCTGAACTATCTGCTCACTTCCCACGTCTGGCGGCAAGACAACAACGGCTTCAGCCACCAGGACCCCGGCTTTATCGACCACGTGGTGAACAAGAAGGCAGATGTGGTGCGCGTGTATCTCCCGCCGGACACGAACACGTTGCTATCGGTGGCCGATCATTGTCTGCGCAGCCGGAACTACGTGAACGTGATCGTTGCTGGCAAGCAACCGGCGTTGCAGTGGCTGAGTATGGACGCCGCGGTGAAACATTGCACGACCGGTGTGGGCATCTGGGACTGGGCCAGCAACGACCAAGGAGTGGAACCCGATGCGGTGGTGGCATCCGCGGGAGACGTGCCGACGCTCGAGGCGCTCGCGGCAGTGGACTTGCTGCGGCGGAATTTTCCCGATATCCGGCTGCGATTCGTGAATGTGGTTGACTTGATGACGCTGCAACCATCGAGCGAACATCCGCACGGGCTTTCCGATGCGGAGTTCGACTCGATTTTCACCAAGGACCGCCCGGTGATTTTCGCGTATCACGGCTATCCCTGGCTGATTCACCGGCTCACTTACCGGCGCTCCAATCATGCAAATCTGCATGTGCGCGGATACAAGGAAGAGGGCACCACCACGACGCCTTTCGACATGGCCGTGCTGAACGATCTCGACCGCTTCCACCTGGCGGGAGATGTGGTGGACCGCGTTCCGCGCCTGCAACGAACCGGCGCGCACTTCAAACAATTGCTGCGCGATCGACTGATCGAGCACAAGCAGTACATCATTCAGCACGGCGACGATATGCCTGCCATCCGGGATTGGAAGTGGCCGCACTAGCAATCTCACTGGCAGAGGGCTCCAACGTAAGCGGCGTGCTGCCGCTGTTCCAGGCGTTCGTTGCGCCGGCGATTTTCGTTTCCGCCGCAGCGCTGTTGCTGCTCTCGCTGAACACGCGCCTGATGGGGATGGTCAGCCGGCTGCGGCACTACCTGCACGAGAAATACGCGGCGATCAAGGAAGGGCGGCTGGCGGAGGCGGAAGCATATGCGTCGCAGATCGACTCCATCGAGCGACGCGCCGAGATGATTCGCAAAGCGTTCGTGCTGACGTTAACGTCTCTTACCGGGACGATTGCCTCCTGTTTGCTGCTCGGGGCGGGAATCTATTGGAGCAAAGCAGCGATATTCGCGGCTCTGCTCTTTATCATTTCGATTCTGGCGCTGCTGCTAAGCGCGGTCTACTATCTGCGTGAGGTTAGCGTGGCGCTCACCTCCGTTCGTGAGGAAGCCGATGATTTACGGTTCATGGATACGGCGTATGCGACCGGAGGCCAACGCGGCGGTCGCCTCGGCGGGAACGAGCAGGAACAGGAACCGCATACGAGCTAAGCGTGGGCCGTTTGCATCGCTTCGGGTTTGGACTCCGCCTCGGCGGGCGGTTTTATTACAGCCACAGGATTCGTAAACAGGGTTGCGTTGGGAATCACGACTTTGTTTCCTTCTTTTGTGATCACGATAGTGGCACGGGTCTGAATATCGTCCACGCGTCCTTCGATTCCGGTCACGTTAATCGTGTCGCCCAAATCGAAGGGCTCCTGCATCAGCAACAAAATCCCCGCGAGAAAATTCTGAAGGATATTTTGAAATGCGAAGCCAATCGCCACGCTGCCCACGCCAAGCATTTTGATCAGATCGCCGGCCTGAAAAGAAGGAGCGACTACCGAGAGGGCGATGAGAAAACCCAGAATCACCACGGCGGTATACGTCAATTGTCCCAAAAGCAGGGCCAGCGAGTGCCGGCGCTGTCGCCGCTGGATGACACTGCGAACGATCGATTTAGTAAACGAGGCAACAAATAGAAAAAGAATGAATATGACCACGGCGAGGGCCATGTTGGGCAAAAGCGAAATGAGATTCTGGATGATCCTGTGTCCGCTTTTAAACGCATTGGATAAGTCGATTTTCATATGCCCCCCAATCAGGAAGCGCCCTATCTGCCTGTAACCGACTATTCATTCGCCATTGCTTCTCGCGGACCGGCCGAAGGCATAGCTCTCAAGACAGGCAGTTCTGACTGAACACGCGCCCAGGCTTTTTCGTCTTTTTTGACGAAATTCGTGCCATCGGGATCGGCGTAGAAACCGAGAATGATTTTCCGAGTCGCATCGGGTATAGGGCGTTCCGGTTTTGACGTGAGCCGGTCGAGCAATTGGGCGTAGGTGATGTCCGTTAAGCGATTTTCGCCCGGGTGCACAGGGTCGCCTGTATCGAGGTCAAGATTCTCCAGCGAGAGGTCTGCGTCGGGGGCGGCACGCAAACGCACCAATACCTGGTTATAAGCGTCTACCGTATGGTTCACGCTCCGCACGTAAAGGTTTTCGGTATTGGGCACCGGGATTTTGATGGCCAGCAGCGAAATCACGCCCACTTTGGGAAGAATCTTCACGACGATCGCGAGCAGATGCGAGCCAAATCCCGGACCTTTGTAGCCGGGCTTCCAGTGACGCTCGTAGTCGGCACGCTTTAGGCGATCCAGGAAAATGTCGTAAGCATCGTCTGCTGTGTCGGGTGCGAAGGCGTGGCGATGCAGAACCACTTCCGCTCCGGCAAATGCGGGAATGAATGTACGCACAGAGGTGCGGTAGCTTCGGACCGCGGGACGTGTTTTGCCGACGAGTTCCGGGAACTCGAATCCGTAGGTTTCATGGAAGGCCTTATCGACCAAGCGGCGCGGCACCTTGAACCCGATGTGGCGCATGTAGGAAGGGGGTGCAAAGGTTCGTTTCGAAAGCTGGCCGATGTCGAAGGCAAACTCGGTGCGGATGTGGGCATGCGGATCCTGATCGTAGACGACGCTGGGGCCGTATTTCCGTTCGAGCTTCGGGAAGGCAACAGGAACTGCCAGATTTATCGCTTCCGAATGCCCGATGGAATCGCCGAAATAGTGAGAAAGAGCGCCGATGGCGAAAGCATACTCATTCAGCGTGGAAGACTCGTTCAAAAGGTTTGAAACAAAATCACCGGACCTTATGTAGTGAGTCAAATTGCTGAAAAACTGTTTGGCAAACGGATAGTAGCCCATGTCCTGAATTAAGCAGCCGCCGTAGGCGTAGGCATGGGCATCCCGAAGCTGTGCGTCGGTCGCGCCGGGAAAGCGAGCCAGTAAAAGCGGGCGAATGGAACTGCTCCAAGCGAGATCGATAAGTTCCTCGTGGGTGAAGACGGAATAGGCGCCGGCGGAGGGCGGCAGAACGCTTACGGTCAGAATGACAAGGATTGCAAAAACACGTGAGCTGCCGTTGATGAGTGAACCGCTCATGCGAAGAATGGATCGTAAAACTGCGGGCAGTACGTGGCACTACAGGAAAGCCCTGAACTCCGGCGGAAATTACCTACACAGTGCGACGGGCCATAAAAACAGCTCGTCGATCGTTTAACCGGAGGATCGGCAATAATCAATTCATGAAAGAATTGGAAGCG
>DASZMG010000184.1:0-3939 GCA_035551975.1 Candidatus Acidiferrales bacterium
AACCGCTACCCGCAGGCCAAAGCCCGCACCACACAAACTAACCTCGCGGAGGAGACGCAACAATGCCCGCAACTTTCGATTGGGACGACGCCGAAGAAATAGGCATTCAACTGGCCGATAAATATCCGGATGCCGACCCGCTCAATGTGCGCTACACGGACCTGCACAAATGGATCACCGGCCTCGATGGTTTTACAGGCGATCCAAAGCAATCCAACGAGGGCAAGCTTGAAGCGATTCAGATGGCGTGGCTGGAAGAGCATAATGATCGCAAAGAATAGAAAAAATGTAACTGTTGACTCTGACCAGTGATTAGTCACTCGTGAAAACCATCGTCGTCGCCAAGGCGCCAGATTCCTTATGAAACAGAAATACCGCATCCCAATCTCCGGAAATAAACTTCGGCCCATACACTGATGCAATCCGCGCGAATGTGCTAGAATTCCAAAGCGCTCGGCTCGCCTCGCGCAACCCTTTGTGGCCCGGTAGAGTAATGGTTAACTCGTCGCCCTTTCAAGGCGAAGACTACGGGTTCGACCCCCGTCCGGGCTACCAAATTTTAATCCGAATTATAGACGAACCATTTTTCTGAGCCCGATTCCTGGGAACGCCAATCTCCCGATTGGCGCACCACAATTCGCCAATCGCGAGATTGGCGTTCCCGGGCGTACCTCGTTTTCATTTACGGTAAGGCTCGCCCGCTCAAAAAACGAACGGCCTCTAGGCAAACCGATTTCGTAGCGGCCACTCCATTCCCGTTTTTAGGGATGCAATGGGCGACGCTCTGCTCGCGTAGCCAACACCGAATTCCATAGCCTTCATTTGCATTCTTGAATCTTCGGTTGTATGTTCAAAATCAGGGTTACGCTGGAGAAGCGGACTATGCGACACCACACCACCGTCGGGCCACTCCGGCCGGCCACCGTCAACCGCATCGTTTCCCCTTTCGTTTCATCCAATCAATTGCTTCAACTGTGACGATGGTTCGCACCGGGCCAAATTTTCCGGGGTGATGCGCCCCGGAATATCCCAGAGGAAAATTATTCATGGCTGAAGAGAATCGATCCGCTCCTGCAACTGACTCCCACAAAGAAACCACTGAAGATCGATCACACGGGTCGAACCAGCGTCGAAACATCATCATCGGCGTTGTGGTTTTGGCTGTGCTGGTGGTCGGCGGCATATTTTTGTGGCGCTACCTCGGCAGCTATGAATCGACCGACGACGCGCAAGTGGACGCGCACCTGTACCCCGTGAGCGCACGTGTTGCCGGCTACGTGACGAAAGTGAACGTCGCGGACAACCAGATTGTGGAAAAGGGAACGGTGCTTGTCGAGATCGACCCCAAGGACTACGAAGTTGCCGTTGCCGAGGCACAAGCGAATCTGGCCAACGCAGAAGCTACCGCGCAATCCCTGAACATTACCGTTCCCATCACCACCGTAAACACCACGAGTCAGTTAAGCGTTGCAACCTCTGGCGTGGAGGACGCGAACACGGGCATCGCTACGGCCGAAACGCAAGTCTCCGCCGCTCGCGCGCAACTGGAAGCCGCGCAGGCGACCGACGCCAAAGCGCAAAGCGACGTGGCCCGCTACAAAATGCTGGCCGAGAAACAGGAGGTATCGCAGCAGCAATATGACCAGGCGATTGCCACGGCCAAAGCAAGCGCGGCTACGGTGGCCGCCGCGCGCGACAACGTTGCCGCTGCGCAACAGGCCGTGCAGCAGGCGCAAAGCCGCCTAAAACAAACGCAAGCCAACCGGCAATCCGCGCAATCCGGCCTGCAGGAAGTCTCTTCCTCCAAAGCGCGTGCGCGAGCTGCCATCGCCAACGTGCAGCAGAAGCGCGCTGCTGTCGAGCAGGCGCAGCTGAATTTGCAGTACGCGCGAATCGTCGCGCCCGTCAGCGGCGAAGTAAATAAAACCGTGGTCGAAGGCATGAACGTGCAACCCGGCCAGCAACTGCTCACGATCGTTCCGCTTGAAGAAGTCTGGATCACCGCCAATTTTAAAGAAACCCAACTGAGAAAAATGAAAGTTGGGCAGCGCGCGGAGATTCACGCGGATTCCAGTGGCCGCACTTTCCGAGGCCACGTCGATAGCATCTCCGGCGCAACGGGTCCGTTATTCAGCCTGCTGCCGCCGGAAAATGCCACCGGGAATTACGTAAAAATTGTGCAGCGCATCCCCGTGAAAATCATTCTCGAGCCGGGAGAAAATCAGGATCACCAGCTTCGCCCGGGCATGAACGTCGTGCCCGATGTTTATTTGCAATGAGCACTGCGTCAACACCAGTAGCCGGGCAAGACACCTGGCGTCCGAAATTTAATCCGTGGCTGATTGCCGTGGTCGTGGCCATGGCTGCGTTCATGGAGGTGCTCGACACGAGCATCGCCAACGTGGCCCTGCCCTATATGGGCGGAAATCTCGGCGCGAGCAACGATCAAAGCACGTGGGTGCTCACTTCGTACCTCGTTTCCAACGCGATCATTCTTCCTATCAGCGGCTGGCTCGCCGGCGCGATTGGACGAAAACGCTTTTTTTCTATTTGCCTTTTTCTTTTCACGGTGAGCTCGCTGCTCTGCGGAATTGCGCCGACTCTTGGTCTACTGCTTTTCTTCCGCGTGTTGCAAGGGCTGGGCGGCGGCGGGTTGCAGCCCATGGCTCAGGCCGTTCTGGCGGACACGTTTCCTCCCGAGCAGCGCGGCCTTGCTTTTGCGTTGTACGGAGTCACGGCCGTCACCGCGCCAACCATCGGCCCCACGCTCGGCGGCTGGATCACTTTCAATTATTCCTGGCGCTGGATTTTTTTCATCAACTTGCCCGTCGGACTCCTGACATTATTTCTGGTTTATAAGTTCGTGGAGGACCCACCGTATCTCGCGCGGATTAAGGCCGCGGGCGTAAAGCTCGATTACACCGGCATCGCGTTGTTGACGCTCGGCGTCGGCGCGCTGCAAGTACTCCTCGACAAAGGCCAGGAGGATGATTGGTTCGGATCGCATTTCATTACCGCACTGATTATTACGTCTTCGGTTTGCCTGGTCGCCTTGATCATCTGGGAGTGGTATCAAAAAGCGCCGATCATCGACGTGCGTTTATTCAAGAACTTCAATTTCGCCAGTGCCAACTTGATGATGTTTACGTTGGGCATTGTGCTCTTCAGCAGCCTCGTTCTGATGCCGCTCTTCCTCCAAGCGCTTATGGGATACACGGCGCAGGTCGCGGGCCTCGCGATTTCCGCAGGAGGGGTGTGTCTGCTCATCGAGATGCCCATCATGGGGAAATTGACCACCAAAATTGAAGCGCGCCGCCTGATCACCTTCGGATGGGCGTGCCTCGCGGCGGCGATGTATTACTCGACGATGCGAATCGACTTGCAGATCGGCTTCAACACGGCATTGTGGCTGCGCGTGGCCCAGGTTTTTGGAATGGGTTTTCTCTTCGTGCCGATCACGCTCGCCGCCTACATCGGAATTCCTCCGGAGAAAAATAATGCGGTCTCCGGCATCGTGAATTTCATGCGCAATATCGGCAGCAGCGTGGGCACGTCGATCGTCACCACACTGCTCGCGCGCCGCGCTCAATTTCATCAGGAGATCTTGATCAACCACACCATCGCAGGAAACCCGCAATTTCAGGGCGCGGTCGGCGGCCTCTCGCAACGTTTGGCGCAAGCAGGCCTCGATCGACACGGTGCGCAGATGGCGGCCTACGCGAGGATTTACCACTCGTTGCAGTCGCAAGCCAGCGCGGACGCCTACATTGACACCTTCATGGTTCTGGCCATCGGTTCCGGCATCATGTTTTTTCTTTCATTCGTGTTGAAGAAGAACGATCCAAAAGGCGGCCATGTAGTAGCCGAGTGATTCTGCGCAACGGTTATTAGGACCTGTCAAATTTCCATAAACGTTCATGTGCAATCCAGCCGGAATCG